>DASSBO010000356.1:0-7436 GCA_035698655.1 Streptomyces sp. | reverse complement strand
CGGTCCCGGCCCGACGGGGTCGCCGAGCGGAAGGTCGAGAAGGTCGCGGTCCTCGGCGCCGGGATGATGGGCGCCGGCATCGCCTACTCGTGCGCCAAGGCCGGCATGCAGGTGCTGCTCAAGGACGTGTCCGTCGAGGCCGCCGAGAAGGGCAAGGGCTACTCGGCGAAACTCATGGACAAGGCGGTCGCGCGGGGGCGTTCGACCGAGGCGAAGCGGGACGAGCTGCTCGCGCGCATCACCCCGACCGCCGACGCCGCCGACCTGGCCGGCTGCGACGCCGTCATCGAGGCCGTCTTCGAGGACCCGGCGCTCAAGCACAAGGTCTTCCAGGAGATCCAGGACGTCGTCGCACCCGACGCCCTGCTGTGCTCCAACACCTCCACCCTGCCCATCACGGCGCTCGCCGAAGGAGTCAAGCGGCAGCAGGACTTCGTCGGCCTGCACTTCTTCTCGCCCGTCGACAAGATGCCGCTGGTGGAGATCATCAAGGGCCGGGAGACCGGTGACGAGGCGCTGGCCCGCGCCTTCGACCTGGTCCGGCAGATCCGCAAGACGCCGATCGTCGTCAACGACTCGCGCGGCTTCTTCACCTCCCGCGTCATCGGCCACTTCCTCATGGAGGGCGTGGCGATGCTGGCGGAGGGCGTCGAGCCGGCGACCGTCGAGCAGGCGGCGGCGCAGGCCGGCTACCCGGCGAAGGTGCTGTCCCTGATGGACGACCTGACGCTGACGCTGCCGCGCAAGATCCGCAACGAGACCCGGCAGGCGCTCGAGGCGGAGGGCGTCCACCTGCCCGAGCACCCGGCGGACGCCGTTATCGACCGCATGGTCGACGAGTTCGACCGGCCCGGGCGAAGCGGCGGCGCCGGCTTCTACGACTACGAGGACGGCAAGCGCGTGCGGCTGTGGCCGGGCCTGCGCGAACACTTCGGCGCCGGGACGAAGACCGACCCCTCGACGGTCGACCTGACCGAGCTCCAGGAGCGGATGCTCTTCGTCGAGGCGCTCGACACCGTCAACTGCGTCGAGGAGGGCGTGCTGACGTCCGTGGCGGACGCCAACATCGGCTCCATCATGGGCATCGGCTTCCCCGCCTGGACGGGCGGCATTCTGCAGTACATCAACGGCTACGAGGGCGGTGTCGCCGGCTTCACCGCCCGCGCCCGCGAACTGCAGGCGAAGTACGGCGACCGCTTCGCGGTCCCGGCCCTGCTGACTCGCAAGGCCGAGTCGGGCGAGGAGTTCCGCGACTGACGCGGCGCCGTGCGGCCCGGGACGTCACGCCGCCCCGGGCCGCCGCCCGGCCGCCTCAGCGCGTGACCACGCGCACGTCGAGCGGGTTGAGGTCGTCCTCGTTCTCGCGTGCCTCCAGGCCCGCGAGTTCGAGGATCCCGATGATCGCCGTGTTCATGTGCCCGGTGATGCGTCCTGCTTGCCTCGCCCACGAGACCCCGCTGCTGCTCCGGGAAGAGGGGTCGTTGTCCAGCTTCGACAACCACTGGATGGTGACGCCGCCCACTTCGTCCGCGCCGTTGTCGACGTGGATCTCGGCCCCGCACGGCAAGTCCGGTTCGGTACCGTCGAGATAGGCCGGAAGCCCCGCGATCCGAAGTTCATGACAGACCTGCTCGGCAACGTTGGTGCGCTCCGCCATCACCTCGTCCGAGGCGACCTGGAACCCGTGAACGCTGGTGTCCACCAAGAACCTCCCCCATCGATCCGGACCGGGCAGCCAGCCTGGTCACGCCGGGTGCCGCCCTCACAGAATAGGGCCAGGGCTCCGTCCCCGGACGCGGGATGCGCTGTGCTGGCCCTCGACGCGTACGCCGACGTCGAGGTCCACGACCGGCCACGCACGCCGCCCGGCTGCGGCAGATCGGTTTACTCGCGAGTAAGTTTGTGGTGCCATACACCGTGTCGGCTCACCGGCTCCGCGCGTCCGGTCGGGGGAAGCAGCCTTCCGGAGGTGCTTTGTGTCCGCGTACGACCTCGAAGGAATCGCCGTCGGCGGCGAGCAGGTCCGGCACCACCTGCTCAAGTCCGTCCACCGGCTGCAGGACGCGGTCCTGGAGCGGCTCACGGCGGAGCTTCCCGTTTACCGGAAACTGCCGTCCGAACAGTTGCACGGCGATGTGGCGCGCATGGTCCGGCGCGCCATCGACGACTTCGCGCAGGTGCTGGCGGGCAACCGCATGCCGGGCCGGGAGCGGCTTGCCCTGCTGACGTCGTCGGCCGCCCGCCGAGCAGAGGAGGGCGTGCCGGTCGAGGACGTCGTGGCCGCGTACTTCATCGGGGCCCGCCTGTGCGCGGACGACGTCGCCGCCATGGCCGGCGCCGAGGACCTGAGAGCCCTCACCACGCTGCACAGCGTGGTGCTGGAGTACCTGCAACTCGTCACCACCGCCGTCACCGCCGGCTACCTGCTCGACGTGCAGGCCACCGGCGGCGGGCGGCACAGCGCCCGCCGCCTCCTGCTCAGCGCCCTGCGCGAAGGCAGAGCCGACGCGGCGATGGCCAAGGAGGCCGGCCTTCCGCTGCCGCCCGGCTACCTGGTCGTCGCCCTGGCCCTCGGACCGCACCCCGACGAGCACGCCGACGGGGTGGACCCCGCCGTGGCCGCCCGGCGCAAACTCCGGCGCGTGCACACAGAACTCGACCTGTACGCCCGTGGCGCGGCGCTCACCTCCCTCGCCCCCGATGGCGGACTCGCCCTGCTGCCCCTCGACGCCGCACCCGACGACCTCACCCCGGCCCACTGGGACGGCGCGGCGCACCTGCTGACCCGCCTGGAACGCGCCGCCGGCAGCACCGTCCTGGCGACGGCCGTCCCCGCCCGGCCCGACGACGTGGTCCAGGCGAGCCCCGTCGCCCTCGAACTCGCCCACATCGCCGCCGCGTCCGGCCGCCCGCCCGGCCTGTACCGGCTGGAAGACCTGGCCGTCGAATACCAGCTCTCCCGGCCGGGTCCCGCCCGCGACCACGTCGCCCGGCTCCTGGACCCGCTCGACGGCCACGGCGACCTGCTGCAGACCCTCACCACGTTCCTGCGTCACGGCCTGGACCGGCGCCTGGCCGCCCGTGACCTGAACGTGCACCCCAACACGGTCCTCTACCGGCTCCGCCGGGTCACCGACCTGACGGGCCTGGACGCCACCCGCCCCACCGACCTGCCGACCCTCCAGGCCGCCCTCACCTGCCGCAGCATCAGTCGAAACTGAGGACGTGCCGGTCTGCGGCGCGCATCATGCCCGGCGGGCCGCCCGCCGCACGGCGCCCTCATGGGCCCGGCGGAGGAGGCGGACCGCCGGCGATCCGGCGCCGCTGCGCGGGTTGACGATCGCGACCCACCCCTGTGCGCGGTACACCTGGTGCGGAAGCACGGTGTCCACGGCGGTGTAGTCCGCCGCCGTGGTTCCGGCCTGCGGATCCTCACCGGTGAGTTCGGTGAACGTCGTCCTGCCGACGTGGATGTTCAGTCGCCAACGACCGGGGGCGTCGAGGTCGCACAGGGCGTCGCCGGGGTAGTTCTTCGTCACGATGGTGGCGTAGGGCTGCTCCCGCTGCGGCACCCGGCCGTCGGGCGCGTAGTAGAAGAAGTGGTCGCCCCAGGCGATCTCCGGGAAGGCGCTGCCTGCCGTCGGCGCCAGCTCCAGCACTCCGTCGAACGCGCGGGCTGTTTCGAGGATGTCCTGCATACTCATGGTTCAAGCGTGAGGTTGAAGTGCTTATGGAGGGTTCGGACTCGTGGCACGTGACCGGACGGCGGCCCGCACCGCTCTGAGCACCGCCGCCGTCTCCGCGGCGACCGGCTACTCGGCACAGCAGATCCGCGATCTGGAGGCGCTCGGCGTCATCCCCGAGGCGCCCCGGGCCGGCAACGGGTACCGACGGTTCTCGGCGCTCCACGTCCGTGACCTCCGCGCGTACCGGGACCTCGCGTACGCGGTGGGTCCCGTCGAAGCGCGCCGGGCAATGGGGGAGCTGCGCGCGCTGCCGCCGGACCGGGCAGCAGCACTGGTGTGCTCGTTGCATGCCCGGCTCAACGACGAACGGGAGCAGGCACTCGCAGCGCGCGAGGCGCTGGCGGCCATCCGCGACGAGGCGACGACCGAACCCCCTCCCGTCGAAGCGGACACCATGACCATCACCGAACTCTCCGGGGCACTGGGCGTGCCGGCTTCCACCCTCCGCTTCTGGGAGCAGTCTGGCCTGGTGGCACCCGAGCGCGTGCGCACGCCGGCCGGGTCGGCGCGGCGCTACCACCTCGCGGCGATCCGCGAGGCCCGCATCACGGCGGCCCTCAGGGCGGCCGGCTACCGCATCCCCGACGTCCGACGGGCCGTCACGGCGATCCGCGACCTCCGGGACGTGAGCGCTTCACTCGAGACGCTCGACACCCGGCTGACCACGATCACCCAACGCGCCCTCGCCCTCCTGCGCGCGGGGGCCACACTGTCGGCGATCATCCGAGCGAGCCCGGCCCCGGCCCCGCCGGGCCGGTAGCAGGCGCTCGCCGTGTCGGGGTGCCTCACCGGTGTCGACGCCACGACGGATTATCCCGCCGAAGACGCGTCACAGCGTCGACGCCGAGTTCGGCAGTGCGCCCTCGGCATCCGCCGGGGCCCGGTGGACGCGCCGGGGGAGAGCTGGAAGACTGCCATTCATGTTCTTCCCCCGTGCATAGGCCGCGAGTAAGCGCGGCACGCCCCATTGCGGGCGCCGCTGCCGCACGAGCCCCCATGCCTTCTGCGCCCTTGTCGGCGCCGGCCCCTTAGGGAAGAACTCTCTTGCTCACCAATGCCGTGAACTCCTATGCCGCCGTGCTGCGCACCCCGTACGCCCTGCGCACCGTCCTGCCCGCGCTCGTGGGACGTCTGTCGTACGGGATCGTCTTCGTCTGCCTTGCCGTCGCCCTCACCCGGGCCACCGGCTCCTACGGCTGGGCCGGCGGCGCCCTGGCCGGCTTCGGCCTGGCCGTCGCCGCCCTCGCGCCCGTCCGCGCCCGGCTGATCGACCGTTACGGGCCCCGCCGGGTCCTGCCGGTCATGGCCTGCGCCTACGCCGCCTTGCTGACGGCACTGGCCGCCGCCGCGTGGCAGTCCGCCGGACGGGGGCTGTTGCTGGGCCTGACGGTGGTGGCGGGAACGTGCGCTCCGCCGCTGGGACCCACCATGCGGGCCCTGTGGAACCGGCTGGTCCCCGACGCCGAGCTGCGGCAGCGGGCGTACTCGCTCGACACCGTCACGGAGGAACTCCTCTTCGTGTGCGGGCCGTTGCTGGCCGGGGCCTTCATCGCGGTCGGCCGCCCGGCGGCCGGCGTCGTAGCCAGCGCGGTGCTCGTCGTGTGCGGGACGGCGGGCGTGGTCTCTTCCCCGGCGCTGAGTGGCCGATGCGGCATGTCGGCCGACGAGGCAGCCGTCCGGGACGGCCGACGGCAACTCGGCCGCGGTGTCGTGCTGCCGGTTCTGCTCGCGGGCAGCGCGGGCGCCTCGCTGGGCGCGCTGAGCCTCCTCATCGTCGCCTTCGCCAACCGGCACCAGCAGTTGACCGCCGTCGCGTGGGCCGAAGCCGGGCTCGCAGTCGGCAGCGTGGTCGGTGGGCTCGCCTACGGGGCGCGCGCGTGGCGCGCCCCGCTGCGGGTGCGGCTGCCGCTGCTGGCGGTGGGACTGGGTGCGACACAGGCCGCCGCCGGGCTCGCGCCCGCACCGCTCGTGCTGGTCTTCGCGGTGGCCGCCGTCGGCGTGTGGGTCGCGCCGACGCTGACCAGTGCCTACCTCGCCGCCGACGAGGCCGCCCCCGAGAACGCCCGCACCCGCGCCGGGACATGGGTGAACAGCGCGTTCAACGCCGGCAACGCCGCCGGAACCGCCGCGATCGGCCTCGCCGTGGGCCGGTGGCCGCTCACGGCCTGTTTCGTCGCAGCGGCGGCTGTGCCACTCGCCGCCGGCACAGCCGCCGCACTGCCCGGGTTGCTGCGTGAATGCGGACGGCTGCGGACGGTGGGGGGCGGTCCTATTGTTGGCTGATGCGCGCACACCACATTGACCGCCCTGCTGACCTCGACGTGGTCCGGGACTCCTATGACCGGGTCGCTGACAACTACGCCCGCATGGTGGTGACGGACGGGCTCGGTGACATCCGCAGATATCCGTGGCTCAAGGCGTCGATCGACGCCTTCGCCGACTCCGTGCGCGGGCTCGGGCCGGTCCTCGACGTCGGCTGCGGGCCCGGGACGGTGACCGCGTACCTCGCCGAGCGCGGGCTCGACGTGTCCGGCGTCGATCTGTCTCCGCGGATGATCGAGAACGCGCGCCGTCTGCATCCGGAGTGCCGCTTCCGTGTCGCCTCGGCCACCGAACTCGGCCTCGACGATGCATCTCTTGGCGGCGTGCTCGGCTGGTGGTCGCTGTTCAACCTCCCGCGCGACGTGCTGCCGCAGGTCCTCGCCGGGTTCGCGCGCGCCTTGAAGCCCGGCGGATACTTCATCACCGGGACACACGTCGGCGACGAAGACGTGGTGCGCACCGAGGCCTACGGCGGGGTCCCCGTCCGTTGGACGACGCACAAGTGGCAGCCGGCACAGCTCGTCGACCTGATCGAGCAGGCCGGACTGCGCACCGTCGCCGAACTCCGGCTCCCTGCGGGCGAGCGGCCCGGCTTTGTCGTCATGGCCCAGCGCCCCGCCGACGCGTAGCCGTTTCGCTCACCCGCTCACTCGCACCCTGTCGACTGGCCCGTGCGGGCCGGTCGCCAGCGCTGTCCGAAGTGCTGCGACCACCTCGCCGGATCGTTCCCGTAGCTGCCTCGGCGAGACGTGCAGCACCTGGAACCCCCACTTGGCGAGCTGGTTGTGGCGGGCCATCGTCCCTTCCCAGGCCGTCACCGCCCAGTGGTGCTCCTTGGAGTCCACCTCCAGCATCACCCCGTGCTCCGGCCAGTACGCGTCGGGCACTGCCAGGAAGTCCCCGTCCAGCGTCAGCCGCGGATTCCACAGCGGCTCCGGCAGATCCGTTTCGAGCACCACGCCGCGCGCCAGTCCCTCAGCCGGCGAGTGCACGCCCTCTGCCAGCTCGCTCAGCACGTCGGCCACGTCGGCTCGCCCGGACAGCTTGGCGGCACGTAGCTCGGCGACGAGCCGGCTCGGCGACAACCGTCGGGTCTGCACCACCTCGTGCAGCAACCCGGTGGCCGCCGCTCCGGGGCCGCTCACACGGACGGCGTCGACGACGGCACGCCGCAGCGGCACTGCAGGCAAGCGCTCGGCCAGCAGCACCGCCTGCGGCATCCGCGTTGTCCGGTGTACCCGGACGCCGCCCAGGGGCCGCGCCCCGAACCCCATCGGCACCAGCACGTCCACGTCCCGGACCCGTTCCGGCGGCGGTGCGGACCGCAGCCCGTACAGCGCGAGCGCGGCCGCCCCGGTGACCAGCGCC
>DASSBO010000355.1:0-4964 GCA_035698655.1 Streptomyces sp. | reverse complement strand
GAACCGCCGTTGAGCACGAGGACGTGGGTGGTCATGCTGGGGAGCGTACTGGGGCCGGAGCCGCCGGCCGGGAGGGACGAGTGGTGGCAGGCGAGGACCCGTGGTACCGGGGCGAGACGATCGAGGACGGCCTGGTCGAGGACGAGTTCGACCGGCGGGACGCGCTGCTGCGCGGCGACTTCTCCCGCTGGCGGGCAGGCGGCGCGCACGCGTTCGTCGAGCCGTGGACCGGCATGCCCGAGCGGTTCTTCCTCTTCCGGCTCGAGGGCACCTGGTACGTGGGCTGCAAGACGCTCTCCGACCACGTGGTGTACGAGGGCGGATCGGGTCTGCTGTGCAGTCGCGTCAACTGGTCGCACGTCGTCGGCCCGCTGACGGGCACCCGCTGCTCCGACGCCGACGTCCGGGTCGGCTTCGAGCCGCTGGGCGTCGCCGAACGCCGCCGCGTCTTCGCCGCGATCGGCCCGGAGACGGAGATCCTGCATCCCTTCCCGATGCACGACGCCGCATCCGGCCAGGAGGCCGGCGGCCCGTCCGAGGGCTGGTTCCTCACCGAGGAGCGCGCCGAACTGCTGGCCTCGGGAGAACGGCACCTGCGCGCGTACACCCACGAGTTGTTCTCGCGGCTCTTCGCAGCCGGAAGCGGCCGGGTGACGGCCTACGACCCGGCCTGCTCCACCGGCCGGTTCCTCGCCGACTTCGCGGCGATCGCCCCGGACCGGATCCGGACGGTGGGCCAGGACCTGAGCGCCCAGATGACGGGATACGCGGCCGCGCACCTGGACGAGGTGCACCACGGCGACGCACTGCACCCGTGCCTGGGCGAGCGGCAGGCCGACGTCGTCTTCTCCCGCTTCCTCAACTCCGAGGTCGTCACCACCGCCCAGGCCCGCGCCATCCTGCCCGGCCTGGTGCGCACCGTGCGCAAGGGCGGCCTGCTGGTCCTCTTCGGCCACACCCCGGTCCTGCTCGACTCCCATGACCTGACCGCGCAGGGCCTGCGCGTGCGGCAGACGACGGGCCGCCACGACGGCTCCGTCTTCCAGTACTACGTGTGCGACCGGCCGGACTGACCGCCTGCCGGGCTCAAGAGCGCCGCGCGTCCCACTCGGCCACCCGGCGTTTCGGGGCGATCGTCCGGTAGCTCTCCTCGACCCAGTCGCACACCAGCTCGGCGCCGGGTGCGCCCTCGCCGGCCAGCGGCACCGACACCCAGCCGGCCCTGCCCAGGCCGTAGCCGCTCGGCTCGGCGCCGGGGTGGGACAGCGCATGCTCGTGCGCCTCCGGCGCCGTCAGCTTCACGGTCACGCCGGGCGGCCGCTCTCCGTCCTCGATCCCAAGGAAGACGAACACCTTCTTGTTCACCTTCGCCACCGACTCGCCCCAGGGGAACTCCTCGCCCGCGCCGGGCAGCGCCAGGGCGAACTCGCGGACGCGCCGCCAGGTGCGGCGGGCGACACGGTGGTCGTCGGTCACGGGGTCAGCGTACCCAGGCCACCCGGCGCGGCCAGCGCCCTGCGGCACAGCGCGTCGGCGTGCCGGGTGGTCTCCGGGAGCCGGTAGCGGCGGGCCAGACGGAGGGTGTGGGAGCAGGCGGCACCCAGGGTCAGCCGGTGGCCGACGGAGACGAAGACCGGCTTGACGCCGCGCCGGGTGCGCAGGGCGCGGCCCACCTCCTCGTCGCCGTCGAGCAGCGGCGCGGTCTCACCGCGCTCCTGGCCCACCTCGCCGTGCGCGAAGACGAACGGTGACTTGGCGACGCCGAGCGACGGCAGCCCCGTGAGCACGCCGAGGTGGGCGGCCAGCCCGAACCGGCGCGGGTGCGCCAGCCCGTAACCGTCGCAGACGACGAGGTCGGGCGCGCGCCGCAGCCCGCGCAGCGCCTCCAGCACGGCGGGGAGTTCGCGGAAGGCGAGCAGGCCCGGCACGTACGGGAAGGTGACGTGCCCGCGTGCGGTGGCGCGGTCGACGACGGTGAGGGTCGCGGCATCCAGCACGACGGCGGCCGCCGCGACCAGGTCACGCTCGTCGTCGTAGGCCACGTCGACCCCGGCGACGAGCGACCCCGGCGCGCCCGGGGCCGGTGCCTCGTCGTGCACCACGACCCGGCCGCACAGCGCGTCCTGCACGGCGAGTGCCTCGTCCTCGCTGCGCGGCCAGTCGTCGACGGCGGGGATCTCCATGATCCGCAGCCTACGGCTGCGGGGCCTACTCGGTGCGCTCCAGGCGGGCGACGCCGATGTGGGCGTCGGCCATGCCGTAGAAGACGTACCGCTCCCCCTCCACCTCCTCGATCGCCGTGGGGAAGACGACGTTGGGCACGGTCCCCGACCGTTCCTCCTCCGTCTCGGGCGCGAGCAGCGGCGCGTCGCTGCGTGCCAGCACGCGGCTCACGTCCGCCGGGTCGAGGATCATCGCGCCGGCGGAGTAGGTGACCCGCTGCTGGTCCTGCGGGTCGTGGCTGCGGACGATCGCGCCGGCGACGCCGTGATGGATGAGCAGCCAGCCCTCCTCGACCCGGACCGGGGCCGGGCCGGCGCCGATCTTCAGCTCTTCCCAGGGGTGTTCGGACAGCGCGACGAGCCGGTGGTCGCGCAGCCGCACCAGCGCGGTGACGTCCTTCTCGACCTCCTCGGCCGGCACGTAGGAGATCCAGATCCCGGGCCGCTCGTCCGTGACGCCGGCCGGCAGGTGCACGCCCTCGCCCTCGCGGAACCAGCCCAGATCCCACATCGGCCGGTGCAGCAGGGCGTAGGCGGGCGCGCCGTCCGGGCCGGGGACCGGCTCGGGAAAGAGCACCAGGTCCTTGTTCGGGAACAGGTTGAGGTCGGTGTCCAGGTCCGGCTGGTAGGCGAAGTGCATGGGGCCCAGCCGCCGCCAGGAGTGCAGGTCCTCGGAGACGGCGAAGGCGGGCCGCGGCCCCAGCGGCCCGTAGGCCACGTAGGTCATCACGTGCAGCCCGAGCCGCTCGACCCACGTCGTGCGCGGGTCCTCGACGCCGGCGTTGTGCAGGCCGCGCTCCCAGCCCTCGTCGGGTGCGAGGACGACGCCGCGCCGCTGGACGCCGGCCGGCACGCCGTCGCGCAGGACGACCTCGGCGAGGCCGACGCGCGAGACGTTGCCCTCGGCGACGACGCGGGGCAGCAGGTGCAGCCGCCCGTCGGGGGTCCGGCCGCTGGCCGGGTTCAGTACGCCTTCGGCCTCGTGGGGGTCGGCAGGGTCGGGTGACATGACGACGCCGAGCCGGCGCAGCGTGTAGGGGATGGAGGTGCGGGGGGAGGTGGTGTCTGTGGTGGTCAAAGGTCAACCCTTCACGCCTGAGCCGAGGTCGGTGGAGATGAAGCGGCGCTGGAACGCGAGGAACAGCGCCACGGCCGGGCCGGCGAGGACGCACGCCCCGGCGAGGATGGCGCCGTACGGGTTGGCTGCCCGTCCGGCGACGGTGGTGATGTAGTTGGCCAGCGCGACGGCCAGCGGCTGCATGTCGGGGTCCTTGGTGACCAGGAACGGCCACAGGAACTCGTTCCACGGCCCGATGAACGTCAGCAGCACCGCGGTCAGCAGCGCCGGCTTCACCAGCGGCAGCGCGATCGACCAGAGGATCCGCAGCTCGCCGGCGCCGTCGATGCGCGCCGCCGAGAACAGGTCCTCGGGCAGCTGGAGGAAGAACTGCCGGAACACGAACACGGCCGTGGAGTTGATGGCGAACGGCAGGATCATGCCGAGGTAGGTGTCGGCGAGTCCGTAGCCGCGCACGATGAGGACGTACAGCGGGATCATCAGCAGCTGGAACGGCACGAGCTGCACCAGCAGCAGCGTGGCGAAGACGGCGCCGCGGCCGCGGAAGCGGATCTGGGCGAGCGCGTACCCGGCCATCAGGCCGAAGACGACGGTGCACAGCAGGACGCCGCCGGTGAAGATGCCGGAGTTGGCAAGCGCGCGCAGCAGCGGGACGCGGGAGTCGATGGCGGTGTAGTTGCCCAGGGTCAGTGCGGACAGGTCCGGCAGCAACGCGGAGGGGTCCGAGCTGGGTTCGGCCTGCAGCGAGCCGAGGACCATGGTGTAGAAGGGGAAGAGGAAGGCGACCGCGCCGAGGGTCAGCACCAGCAGGCGCAGCGCGCGGTGGACGGTGGGGTTGCGCACGCGGTCAGCTCCTCTCGGTCAGTTTGCGCCCCGCCAGGGACAGCAGCAGCACGAACAGCACCAGCAGCACGCCGATGGCGGCGGCCACGTCGGGGTGCCCCTGTTCGATGCCCTTCTGGTACATCAGCAGCACGGGCGATGCGGAGGCGCCGTCCGGCCCGCCGCCGCCGGTGAGCAGGTAGGGCTCGGTGAACAGGTTGGCGCCGGTGATGGTCGCGACGATCACGACCAGCGTCGTGGCGGGCCGCACGCCGGGGACGGTGACGGTCCGGAAGGTCCGCAGCCGGGAGGCGCCGTCGATGGCGGCGGACTCGTACAGCTCCTTGGGCACGTTCTGCAGCGCGGCCAGGTAGAGCATGATGAAGAAGCCGAGCTGCTTCCAGGCGACGAAGACCGCGACGAGCGGCATGGCCAGGGTGCTGTTCACCAGCCACGACGGCTCCGGTGCCAGCGGCCCCAGCAGCTTGTTGACCATGCCGCCGCTGCTGAAGAGCCACATCCACACGCCGACGACGGCGACGGACGCGGTGACGTAGGGGACGTAGTAGGCCGCCCGGAAGAAGCCGCGCAGCGGCAGCTTGGCGTTGAGTGCGGCGGCCAGTACCAGGGACAGGCCGGCCGTCAGCGGCACGTTGATGACGAGGAAGACGACGATGTTGCCGAAGGCCTGCCGCACGTCCGGGTCGGTCAGGACGGTGACGTAGTTGTCGAGGCCGACGAAGGGATGGTCGACGATCGCGGTCGGCGCGGAGAAGAAGTAGTCGTGGAAGGACATCCACACCGCGAAGCCGAACGGGTAGGCGAACACCACGGCCACGAAG
>DASSBO010000354.1:0-3553 GCA_035698655.1 Streptomyces sp. | reverse complement strand
CGGTGGTCCGCCGCATCGAGGAGCCGCCTGGGGTGGACGGTCACGACGGGATCGACGGGTGAGGGGGTCCCTGGGCCGGCGCGCCCTGCTGCGCGCGTCGCGGGGCCTGGACCGTGTCGCTCCGTGGCACGCCCTGCCGCGGCCGCTCGGGCTGCTGGGCCTGGTGGGCATCCGGACCGCCCTGCGGGCCCACAACCTGTACGACCCGGCACCGCCCCGGCAGGGTGGGCCGGCGCCGGCGGCCGGCGTCGCCGGGCGCCCGTTCGGCCGCAACCAGCCCATGTGGGGGCTGCCGCCGCGCGACCCCGAGTCGCTGGTGACCCCGAGCCCCCGGGTGGTGAGCGAGCGCCTGCTCGCCCGGAACGGGGCGTTCCGGCCGGTCCCGTTCCTCAACCTGCTGGCCGCCGCGTGGCTGCAGTTCATGGTCCACGACTGGATGAGCCACGGGCCGGGCGCGGCGGGCGAGGACATCCGTGTGCCGCTGGCCGACGGCGACCGGTGGGCGGCCCGCAGCGCCGCCGGCGAGATGCTGGTGCGCCGCACCCGTCCCTCCCTCGACCGACGCGCGCCCGCCGGCGCCCCGGTGTTCGACAACACCGAGTCGGCGTGGTGGGACGGCTCGCAGCTGTACGGCAGCACCCCGGCCCGCGAGGCGCAGGTGCGCGAGGGCGCGGGCGGCCGCATCGCGATGGGCCGGGACGGGCTGCTGCCGCTCGAGGGCCGCACCGGGGTGGACCTGACGGGCGTGAACGGCAACTGGTGGCTCGGCCTGGCGGCGATGCACACCCTCTTCGCGCGGGAGCACAACGCGGTGTGCGCGATGCTCGCCGGCGCGCACCCCGGCTGGGACGACGACCGCCTGTTCGCGACCGCCCGCCGCGTCACCGCCGCGGTGATGGCGAAGATCCACACGGTGGAGTGGACGCCCGCGATCATCCCCCACCCCACCGTCCACGCGGCGATGCGCAGCAACTGGTACGGGCTGCTCGGCCCGCGCGGGTCGCGGGTGCTGCGGCGGTGGACGCGGGCGGACGTGCTGATCGGCATCCCCGGCAGCCGGTGCGACGACCACGGCGTCCCCTACTCCCTCACCGAGGAGTTCGTGAGCGTCTACCGCATGCATCCGCTGCTGCCGGACGAGCTGGCCCTGCGGAACGGGGCGGCGGGCGGCGCGGGCGGGTGGACGCGGGTGCCGATGACGGCGGTCACCGGCCCGGCGGCGCGGACCGCGATGGAGGCGTACGGCCTGGCCGGCGTGGTCGCCTCGTTCGGCCACGTCCGTCCCGGGATGCTGGCGCTGCACAACTACCCGGACACCCTTCGCGACCTGGTGCGCCCCACGTCCCACGGGTCGGAGCGGCGGATCGACCTGGCATCGGTCGACGTGCTGCGCGACCGCGAGCGCGGCGTCCCCCGCTACAACGACTTCCGCCGGATGCTGCGGATGCGCCCGGTCCGCTCGTTCGAGGAGCTGACCGGCGGGGACGCGGCGACCGCCGCCGAGCTGCGCGACGTGTACGGCGACGTCGAGGCCGTCGACCTGATGGTCGGCTGCTACGCCGAGCCGCTGCTGGAGGGGTTCGGCTTCAGCGAGACGGCGTTCCGGATCTTCGTGCTGATGGCGTCCCGCCGCCTGAAGTCGGACCCCCGCTTCACCGACGAGTGGGGTCCCGGGCACTACACCCGGGAGGGGATGCGGTGGATCGAGGACGCCACCATGGCCGGCGTCATCCGGCGCCACCTCCCCGAGCTCGGGCCCACGCTGGACGCCCTGCCCGGCAGCCCCTTCGCCCCCTGGGGCCCGGAGCCGTCGTTCAATCGAACATGGAGGTGACGGCCGAATGAGCACGCGCATCCACGCCCTGACCGACGGCACCGCCGGCCGGGTGCACGCCTACCTGCTGGAGGACGACGACGGGCTCACGCTCATCGACACCCTGTCGGCCGACGACGGCGCCGAGGTGCTCCGCGCGCTCGCCCGGATCGGCCGGGGCGTCACGGATCTGCGCCGGATCGTGCTGACCCACGCGCACCGGTCGCACGTGCGCGGCGCGGCGTGGCTGAAGCGGGCGAGCGGCGCGACCGTGTACGCGAGCCCGTTCGAGGCGTCGATCGTCGCCGGCGAGCGCCCGTCGGCCCCCACCGGCTTCTGGCCCCGCCGGCCCTTCCGGGTCTACCACCTCCAGGCGGGCCTCACCCTGGGCCACTACGCCGAGCGCGCCGGCCACCGCCTCCGCGCCCTGTCCGCACCGGTGTGCGACACCGACGTGGAGATCCGCCACGGCGACTCCGTCGGCTCGCTCCAGGCGGTGCACACCCCGGGCCACACGGACGGGAGCATGAGCTTCTACTGGCCGGCCGAGCGGGCGCTCTTCACGGGCGACGTCCTGGTCACGTGGCCGAGGATCGAGATCGGCTGGCGCGGCCTGTCCACGGACATGGACCGCAACCGCCGCTCCCTCGCCGAGTTGGCGAGCGTGGGTGACGTGGAGTGGATCGGCACCGGCCACGGACCCCCGCTCGTGGCCGACGCCGCGGACACCGTCCGGAGGCTCCTGCTCGGCGCCGCCTGACGGTGCCCGGCAGCGGGGTTCCCGCGGCCGCGGGCCGGGTAGGCGGAGCAGGCGGCCGCGGCGGGCGCGGCCGCTCGGACGAGAGGATGCACATGACCACCTATTCCGTCGGCTATTTCGTCGGCAGCCTCTCGAGGCGGTCGATCAACCGGACGCTGTCGAAGGCGCTCATCAGGCTGGCGCCGCGGGAGCTGGAGTTCAACGAGATCCCGATCGCGGACCTGCCGCTCTACAACCACGACCTCGACGAGGACTACCCGCCGGAGGCCCGGGCGCTGAAGGATGCCATCGCGGGCAGCGACGCCATCATGTTCGTCACGCCCGAGTACAACCGCTCCGTCCCCGGCGGCCTGAAGAACGCGATCGACTGGGCCAGCCGGCCGTGGGGCGAGAACTCGTTCAACCACAAGCCGTGCGCCGTCATCGGCGCGTCCCCCGGCGCGATCGGGACGGCAGTCGCCCAGCAGGGCCTGCGAGGCGTGCTCGCGTTCTGCAACGCCCGGCAGATGACGTCCCCCGAGGCGTACATCCAGATGCGCCCTGGACTCATCGAGGACACCGGGGAGGTCACCGACCCGACCACGGAGACCTTCCTCCGCGACTGGATCGGCGAGTTCCATTGGTTCATCGGCCGGGTCTACACCGCCCTGCCCCGCGAGACCTGAGCCGCGGGCCGGGCGGCTCGGGCCCGATCAGCGCCCGGACGGTGGCCGCCCGAGCCGCCCGGTATACGCTCAGCGCGCTCGGCCGGACCGTCGAGGGAGCGTGTGGGAGCGATGCAGGTGCGTGTCCGCCTCGGGGCCGGACTGGCCCGGCTCTCCACGGCGCCGTCGCTCACGCTGGAGCTCGACGACGGCGCGACGGTCGGCGACGCGCTCACCCGCCTGCGCGAGCGCGAGCCGGAGCTGGCACCCGCGCTGCGCTCGGCGCTCACCGTGATCGGCGCGTCCCCCGGCGCGATCGGCACGGCCGTCGCCCAG
>DASSBO010000353.1:0-5133 GCA_035698655.1 Streptomyces sp. | reverse complement strand
GTCGGCGGTCAGGTCGAAGCGGGAGGAGAGCGCCAGCCCGTAGTCGGTGAAGTAGAGGCGGCGGCCGTCGGTCAGGATGTTGTGGAAGTGGGCGTCGAAGTGCAGCAGCCCGCGCGCGTTCATGAACGCCAGGCCGGACTGCAGCTCCCGCTCCACCATGCCGATCGCCTGGTCGGCCGTCTCGTCACCGGCCTGCAGTTGTGCGGTGAGCCAGTCGGGCAGCGTCTGCGGGATGTACTCCAGGAACAGCACCAGGCTCGCCGGGGCGTCGCGCAGGGCCTCGATGCACTGCCGGACCTGCGGCCTGCCGCCGCAGTCGGCGACGGCCCGGTCCACGTCGGCGAGTTCGTCCGGCAGGGACGGCAGCGGATCAGGGAGCACGCGCCAGTGGTACAGCAGCGGGAAGCCGTCGTGCTCACCGGCCAGTACCCAGTTCGTCGTCATGACATGGACGGCCAGCTCCCGCCATGCCCCGAACGAGGGCCCGCCGATGCCGTACTGACAGAACATCGGCAGCCCGAACAGGTTCGCCGTGGAGTGGACGTTCCCCGGACTCAGCTCCGGTTCCGTGACCGGCACCCGCTTGACGAACACCGGCGTGCCGGAGATCTCCAGCAGCCCTGATCGGCCGCCGATGCCGGTGCCGAGCGGCTCGGCGGCCTCGAGGAGTTCGCGCAGCGCCCGGTCGCTGCGCAGCCCGAGCTCCGTCGAGACGGCCCCGTAGGCGCCCCGTCTCACACCCACCGCCGAGCCGCCGCCCCGGTCAGCGGTGGATGTGCCAGGTGAGGGTGTCGGTCAGTTCCGCGCGGATCGACGGGTCGCGCACCGCGTCGGTCGGGTCGGCGGCCTTCGCCGTGAGGTCGTGCACGCCGAAGGAGGTGTGGCGCAGCAGCGGTGCGACGTTGACCGTGTGGTCGCCGCGCAGACCGGTGAGTTCGCGGCCGTCGAGGTACCAGCGCACCGTGACGGGCGCGGCGGCGCCGGTGAGGTGCGGAACGTCGACGCTCACCTTGCCGTGCCGCGGCAGCACCCCCGCCGTGGGGACATCGCTCGTCAGCAGCGAGGCGTGCCGGTAGAAGCCGCCGATCATCGCCTCGCGGCCGACGAGGTTGTAGCCCTGGTGGTTCAGCGAGCGCATCAGCGAGTCCTGGCTGGGTCGGTACAGGCCGCCGGTGTAGTAGGCGGCGCCTTCGAAGGTGCCGATCACGCCGCCGTCCGGTGTCGGTTCGCCGAGCCAGCGGGCCCACTTGACGCCGCGTTGCTGCATATCGGCGGCCGGATGGGTCGAGATGTTCGCCTCGCCGGGCTCGGGGCCGGTGTAGGTGCGTTCCTGGTAGGCGTATTCGTCGGCGAGCTTGCCGAGGGAGTGGCCGGTCTCGTGAACGACTATCTGCGCGGACTGCTCGTTGCCGCCGGCGACGGTGGCGATGCCGTCGTAACCCAGCGGCGAGGAGACCTGGTTGTAGCCCGCGCCCCCGTACTTGCTGGTGTTGGCGACGACGATCACCAGGTCCGCCTCGGGTGCGAGCGCCGCGTAGCGGTCGACGGCGGAGGTGTCGACGCAGAGCAGACGCTCGATGCCGTCGCACCAGAAGGAGGAGTCGAGGGCGGTGTCGCGTACGACGCTCGGGTCCGGGTCGCCCGAGACGCCGGACTCGGCGGAGACGGCGTCCACGGCCCAGACGTTGAAGAGGTTCTGGTACGTGGTCCACGGCTCGACGCCGGTGATCTCGTGCCACTTCTCCTTGGCGTCGGTGTGGAACTGGGCGAGCTGCCCGGCGGTGTAGCCGTCGCCGATGACGACGACATCGAGGGTGTCGGCGCTCGGACCGTTGTGCACGATCTGCGTGACGTCGCCGTCGCCGGCCAGGGCGGGACCGTTGTCGCGGGCCAGGCGCTCGGGCGTCGCGACGGGGACGTTCGTGTGGTGCGGGTGGCCGTGCGGGCCGGTGAAGTACTCCACCGACTGGGTAGGTGGCGCCGCCGGTTGCTGCGCGGTGGCCGAGCCGGGAGTGACGAGAAGCAGCAGGGCGGCGGCTATCGCGCCCGCTCCCGCGCCGAGTCTGGCGTTGCGCACTGGATCCTCCCCGGTGGATCGGTGACCGGCGTCGGTGGGCCGCTGCGGAGTCGACTCACCCTAAGAACGGGTCGTGCACCTGTCAACGGCGCCCGGCCGGACGGCCCGCCGGCGCGCCCCCGCCGGGCCGCCGTGCAGCGGTTGCCGTCACCGCTCCAGCGGCTGGTGGGCCGTCTCCGGGAGACGGAGATAGACCAGCGCGGAGACCAGGCACAGTGCCGCGACGTACCAGGGGAACGCCCCCGGGTGGTCCAACTCCTTGAACAGCGTGCCCATGTAGGGCGCCGTGCCGCCGAAGAGGGCCACGGTCAACGAGTACGGGAAACCGATACCCGACGCGCGTACCCGCGCGGGGAACACCTCGGCGTTCACCGCGGCCGCGATCGAGGTGTAGCCGGTCAGCAGCACCATGCCGGCGCACTGCACGAGCAGCAGCGAGACGAACGAGTCGGTGATCGCGTGCAACAGCGGCACGCTGAACACGGCGAAGCCGACCGCGAAGAACAGCAGCATCGGCTTGCGCCCGATCCGGTCGGACAGCATGCCGCCCAACGGCTGCAAAAGTGCGAAGAACGCGAGGGATATCGTGCCGACGATCAGCGAGTCGCCCTTGTCGAAGTCCACGTTGACCTGCGCGTACGTCGGCAGGTACGAGGTCCAGGTGTAGTAGGCGATCGTCGCACCGGTCGTGATGCCGCAGATCAGCAGCGACTCGCGCGGGTGCGCGCGCAGGGCCTCGAAGAGGCCGGGACGCGGCGCGTCCTGCTGCGCCTTGGTCCGCGTCTCCTGCGCGCCGCGCCGGATCCAGAATCCGACGAGGCTGAGCAGCGCGCCGAAGACGAAGGCGATCCGCCAGCCCCAGGCGTGCATCTGCCCGTCGGTCGTGGCGGCGACCAGCAGCGCGGCGAGGCCGGAGGCGATGAGCTGGCCGACCGTCGTGGTGACGTACTGGAAGCTGGAGAACAGGCCGCGGCGGCGCGGCCCGGCCGACTCGACGAGGAAGGTCGTCGACGCGGCGAACTCGCCGCCCACCGACAGGCCTTGCAGCAGCCGGGCGATGACGAGGACCACCGGACCGAGCAGGCCGGCCAGCGCGTAGGTGGGCGTGGCCGCCACCAGCAGGCTGCTGCCGCCCATCAGCAGGATGGTGAGGGTGAGCGCGGCGCGGCGCCCGCGCCGGTCGGCGACGGCGCCCAGCAGCAGCCCGCCGACGGGCCGCATGAAGAACCCGACGGCGAACACGGCGAACGTCGCCAGCAGGGGAACGAGGGAGTCGTCGGCGTTCTCGGGGAACACCTCGTCGGCGATGAAGGTCGCGAGGAAGGTGTAGGCGAGCCAGTCGTACCACTCGACGAGGTTGCCGACGGAGGCGGCGAGCAGTTGCCGCCCGGACCGCATGCGCGCCGTCGTGTCGTGCGGAAGCTCGCCGGTCCCGGCGTCGGTGGGCTGCGTCATGCGGACTCGTTTCCCCGCATCACCGCATCGCACACGTGTCTCATCGCGGCCGGGCGCCGCGCCGCTGCCCCGGCAGGCGCCCCCGGCGGTCAGAGCCGGCGGACGAACTCCCGCCAGGCGGCCGCCGGAACGACGAGCACGGGCCCGCCCGGCACCTTCGAGTCCCGGACCGGCACGGCTCCGAGCACGCCGCCGGCCACCTCGACGCAGTCGCCGCCGTCCTGGTTGCTGTAACTGGACTTGCGCCACAAGGCGGTGGAGAAGTCGGTTCGCTGGTCACGCATCGGGGACATCCTTCACCAGATCGCGGAGGAACGCCACGGACGGGCCGGGCGGCAGAGCTGAGTCTCTCAGGTGATCGTAAGCGAGCCGGAGCCGTTCCACTTCGCTCACGTCATCGATCAGATCTCCCGAGTAACCGCTCTCGGTGTAGGCGACGGTGGTTCCGTCCGTCAGCCACAGCAGCGTGAGGGACGTGCCGACCAGCCCGTGCAGGTTGGCGGAGAGTGGCACGACCTGCAGCGTGATGTTGGGAAGCTCGGCCGCCGCGAGCAGCGCCTCCAACTGCTCACGCCAGGCGTCCGGGTCCGCGGTGGACCGCCGCAGCGCCGCTTCGTCGATGAGCGCACGGAACTGCAGCGGGGAGCCGTCCCGGTAGAGGAGTTCCTGCCGGCCGAGCCGGACGGCCACTTGTTCTTCGACGTCCTGCCCGTCCGCCGGCCGTGCGGCAGCCAGCAACTCCCGTGCGTAACCGGCTGTCTGGAGCAGGCCGGGAATGGTGGCCGACACGTACTCGTACCGCACCGTGGCCTCGCGCTCCAGCTCCATGAAGCGCTTGTACCGGTCGCGGAAGGCGTCGTCCTTGGCCAGCTCCCACAGCAGTTGCAGGTGTCGCCCGGTCTCATAGACCGCGTCCAGTGCGGCCATCACTTGCAGCGACCCCAACTTGGCGCCCCTCTCCAGCTTGTGGAGGTACGAACGGTCGAACGTGGTCTCGTCTGCGAGGTCGGCCAGCGACCGGCCGGCCTCCTCCCGGAGCCGGGCCAGCTCCCCGGCGAGCATCTGCCGGGCGGACGCCTTCGTGGACATATGTGCGGACATTGCCTCTCCCCTGTGGTCTCTCCCCCATAGGCCACACGTCGCCGCTTCCGTCCGGAGCCGCGACGCGTGACGCTGTGAGCAGTCGAGCACACACGGCGACCGATCGACAACGGGAGGCATTGGCCATGACCGACGACACCGGGGGCGGCGCCGGGGCGGCGGCCCCGCACAGCCTGGCGCTGCGCGCCGTGCGGGACGCGAAGGCCGACACGTGCGGCGAGGCCGCCGATGCGGACGACGCCGTCCGCGCCCTGCGGCTCGCGCTGCACGCGGCGCGGCTCACCCTGCCCGACCTGCAGGCGGACGGCTGCTCGTGCGGCTACATCGCGGCGGGCCCGCTGGTCGAACTGGGCAGCGTCCGCCCGGACGTGGCACTGGAGCTGGCGGAGGTCGTCTCGCAGGGTGCCCTGCACACGGCCGTCCGCACCGCCAACGAGCGCTCCCGCGGCGAACGCCTGTAGACGATCACTCGTTCAGCTGAGGACGGGACCGCGGGGCAC
>DASSBO010000352.1:0-5561 GCA_035698655.1 Streptomyces sp. | reverse complement strand
ACTCACTACGAGGGTAAGACGGGCGCAGACCGCGCCAGGCCGGAATCCACAGATCGCCGAAGGTGCCTCAGCGGTCGCGCCGCGCTCCCTGCCCGCGCGACCTCCTCCATCCTCCTCCTCCGCAGTACCACCGGCGGCCCGGGGGTCGGCCGATGACGCGCCGACCGTGGCAGTGCGCGTCACCCGACCGCCGTTTCGTCGCGCTTTGCGGGCATTGGTACGGGTGGTCGGGCCGGGCCGGGAAGGTGACAATGGCCAGCGGTGCGCGCCCGGATCACGGCACACCCGGTTCCGCGGGCGCACCATGGGCCCAGTAGTGCGCATCGACCCCAAAAGGAGACTTCGTTGTTCGCAGCCCGCCGTTACCTGATGTGCCCGCCTACCCACTTCCGGGTCACCTATTCCATCAATCCCTGGATGGACCCGGGCAAGCCGGTCGACCTGCCGCTGGCCGTCGCGCAGTGGGAGGAACTGCGGGACCGCTACCGGGCACTGGGCCACACCGTCGAGGTGCTGGAGCCGCACCCCGACCTGCCGGACATGGTCTACGCCGCGAACGGCGCGACCGTCGTCGACGGCCGGGTGCTGGGCGCACGCTTCGCACATCCGGAGCGGACCGGCGAGGCGGCGGCGCACCTGGACTGGTACCGCGCGCACGGCTACACCGAGATCCGTGAGCCCGAGCATATCAACGAGGGCGAGGGCGACTTCGCCGTCACCGCCTCGTGGCTGCTGGCCGGCAAGGGCTTCAGGTCCAGCCCCCTCTCGCACGGCGAGGTGCAGGAGTTCTTCGGGCGGCCGGTGCTGGGGCTCGACCTGGTCGACCCGCGCTACTACCACCTCGACACCGCGCTGTGCGTGCTCGACGACGGCGTCGACGGCGAGGTCATGTACTACCCGGAGGCCTTCTCGGCCGGCAGCCGGGCGGTGCTGAAGCGACTCTTCCCAAACGCCCTGATCGCGACGGAGGACGACGCGGCCGCCTTCGGCATGAACTCCGTCAGCGACGGCCGGCACGTGCTGGTGCCGCAGGCGGCGGTCGGCCTGTTCGAGCCGCTGCGCGAGCGCGGTTACGAGCCGATCGGCGTCGACCTGAGCGAACTGCTCAAGGGCGGCGGCAGCGTCAAGTGCTGCACGGCGGAACTGCGCGCCTGACGGGCGGTGCCGTGTGCAGGGTTGGCCGGCGGGCCTGTCAGGCGACGCCGGCCAGCCTCAGCAGCGCGGTCGTCGCCGCGGCGGCGAGCACGACGAGGGCGAACGGGGCGCGGCGCCAGGCCAGCACGCCGCCGACCAGCACCCCCGCCGGGCGGGCCCAGCCCGCGAAGCCCTGGCCCTCCATGAGCGCGGAGGTCGCCACCAGCGTCACCAGCAGCACGGCCGCGCCCGTCGTCAACAGGTGCTGCACGCGCGCGGAGAGCTGCACCCGGCCGTGCAGCAGCGGCCCCACCAGCCGGAAGGCGTACGTGCCCACGGCCAGCGCCACGATGGCGGCGAGCGTCATGCCGGCCGCCCCTGGCCGCCGCGCGGGGCCCGCCGCGCCGCGAACAGGCCGAGCAGCGCCAGCAGGACCGGCGTACCCGGCGGCAGGAACGGGGTGGTGAGCACCGCGATCGCCGCACCGAGCAGCGCCGCGTTGCGCGTCGCGGCGTCCCGCAGCGCCGGCATCACCAGCGCGAGCAGGACGGCCGGGAAGGCGGCGTCCAGGCCGAAGGCGTCCGTGTCGCCGATGGCCTGGCCGAGCAGCGCGCCGGCCAGCGTGCAGGCGTTCCACGCGAGATAGAGCCCGATCCCCGACACCCAGAACGCCCGCCGCCGGGTGGCCCGGTCGGGCTGCGCCAGGGCGAACGCGGCCGTCTCGTCGGTGATCAGGTGCGCGCCGATCAGCTGCGTCAGCCGCCGGCTGCCCAGTACGTCGGCGACGGCGAGGGAGAACGGCACGGTGCGGGTGTTGAGCAGCAGCCCGGTCGAGACGGCGGCGAACGGCCCGCCGCCGGCCATCGCGACGCCGACCGCGCTGAACTGGGCCGCGCCGGCGAAGACGGCCAGTGACATCACCACCGGCACCCACCACGGCAGTCCGCCGGCGACCGTGACCGCTCCGAACGAGGCCCCGATGACGCCGTCGGCCAGGCACACCAGGCCGACGTCGCGCAGCAGGCGACGGTCGGTTGTTCGGAGCAGCGAACGCATGTTTCCTACAATGGACAGCAGGGGAGTCGTTCGTCAAGGCGAACGATCGGACGTCTGGAGCGAACATGACGCTGGAGGGAGCGGCGGGACCGCCGCTGGACCGGATCGCCGCCGCGCTGCGCCGGGAGCGGGCGCGGGCCGGGATGTCGCTGTCCGAACTGGCCAAGCGGGCGGGCGTCGCCAAGTCGACGGTCTCCCAGCTGGAGGCGGGCACCGGCAACCCGAGCGTCGAGACGCTGTGGGCGCTCGGCGTCGCGCTGGACGTGCCGTTCAGCACGCTGGTCGACCCGCCGCGCCCGGCGGTCCAGGTCATCCGCGCCGGCGAGGGCCCGGCCGTCCCGTCCGAGCGCGCGGACTACGTCGCCACGCTGCTGTCCTCCAGCCCGCCGGGCGCGCGCCGCGACATCTACTCGGTGCGCGTCGAACCCGGCCCCGGCCGGGACTCCGACCCGCACATGCCGGGGACGGTCGAGCACTTCGTCGTCTGCACGGGCCGGGCGCTGGCCGGCCCCGAGGACGAGCCGGTGGAGCTCGCGGCGGGGGACTACCTGTCCTACCCGGGCGACGTCCGGCACGTCTGCCAGGCCCTCGAACCGGGGACGACCGGCCTGATGGTCATGCAGCACATCTAGCCCTCCCGGCCCCCTCGGCGGCGGGAGGCCGGCCGCTACCGTCGGGAGCGAGACCGCACCGAAGGCCGGAAGAAGGCGCTCATGTCTGCCTACGCATCCGCCGGCGGCGCCGGGGCGATGGCCGCGTTCCGCGACATGATGACCGGCGAGGTCATCGTCCCCGGCAGCGCGGCATACGGCGAAGCCCGCAGCGTGTTCAACGCGATGATCGACCGGCGCCCGGCCGTGATCGCACAGTGCGACACCGTTGACGACGTGGCACTCGCGCTCCGGTACGGGCGTGAGCACGGCATGGAGATCGCCGTCCGCGGCGGCGGCCACAGCGTCGCGGGCATGTCGACCTCCGACGGCGGCCTCGTCGTCGATCTGCGCCGGATGCGCGCCGCGCACACCGATGCGCAGCGGCGCACAGTCCGGGTCGAGGGCGGCGCCACGATGAGCGACCTGGACCGCGCCACCGAACCGCACGCACTGGCGACGACGGGCGGCCGGGTGTCCTCAACCGGCGTCGGCGGCTTCACACTCGGCGGCGGATCGGGCTGGCTGGAACGCAAGTTCGGGCTGGCATGCGACAACCTGGAGTCCGTCGAGCTCGTCACGGCCGACGGCGACCGGCTGCGGGCGGACGAGTCGGAGCACTCCGAACTGTTCTGGGCGCTGCACGGTGGCGGAGGCAACTTCGGAGTCGCCACCGCGCTGACCTTCCGGCTGCATCCGCTGCCTGCGTTCACGGCGGCGCTGCTCGTCTGGCGCCCCGAGGCCGGACGGGAGGTCGTGCCGGCCTACCGCGACTTCATGCAGCGCGCGCCGGACGAGGTCGGCGGGGGACTGCTGTACTTCACTGCGCCGCCCGAGCCGTTCGTGCCCGACCACCTCGTGGGGCGCCTGGCCTGCGCCGTGCTCGTCGCCTACGCCGGACCGGAGCGCGAGGCGCGGGCGGCGGCGAAGCCGCTGCTGCAGTTGCTGCCGGAGGGGGAGATGATCGCGGAACTCCCCTACGCGGACCTGCAGTGCATGCTGGACGACCCGCCGGGCCTGCGGAACTACTGGTCCGCGGAGTACCTGCGCTCCTTCCCCGACGAGGCGGTCGAGCGCTTCCGGGCCCGCGCCGACGACATGATCATCCCGTCGGCGATGCAGCACGTCGTCTTCCCGCAGGGCGGCGCGGTCGCCCGCGGGCCGGCGGACTACCCGGTGCCGTGGCGCCGGGCGGCCTGGACGGTCCACCCCTTCGGCCTGTGGGAGGACCCGGCGGACGATGCCCGCGGTGTGGGGTGGGCCCGCGGCGTGCGGGCCGACATGCAGCCCTGGGCGATGGGCGCGGTCAACCTGAACTTCATCGGACGGGAGGGGCACGACCGGGTGGTCAACGCGCTGGGCGCTCAGAACCAGGCCCGCCTGACCGCGGTGAAGACCCGCTACGACCCGGACAACGTCTTCCACCTGAACCACAACATCCGCCCCTCCCACCCGGTGGCGGCCGCCTGACCCCGCCCCGGGCGTCCGTTTGCGACGCACGTACCCGCCGCCGGCGCACGGTAGCGTGCTGCGGGTGACTGACGACGCTCACCGACAGCCCTTCCGTCTCCTGGTCACCGGCGGAGGCACCGGCGGCCACACCTACCCGGCACTGACCGCGGTCCGGGCTCTACAGTCCCGCCTCGCCGCCACCGACGGCCGGGCAGTGGAAGTCCTGTGGGTCGGAACAGAGGACGGGTTGGAGGCGCGGGTCGCCCCCGCCGAGGGCATCGCGTTCACCGCGGTGGCCACGGGCAAGGTCCGCCGGTCGAGCAATCCGCTGAAGATGGTGTCGCCGGCGAACGTGAAGGACATGGCGCGGGTGCCGCTCGGTGTCGCACAGGCGCGCAAGGCCATCGTCGGCTTTCGTCCTGACGTGGTGTTGGCCACCGGTGGGTACGTTGCCGTTCCGGCGGGGCTCGCGGCGCGGATGTGCGGGCGGCCGCTGGTGCTGCACGAGCAGACGGTGCGGCTCGGGTTGGCGAACAGGAAGCTCGCCGGTTCAGCGACCCGGATTGCCGTCTCCTCCGAGTCGACGCTGCCGCTCCTGCCGGAGGCTGTGCGGGCCGCGGCCGTCGTCACGGGCAACCCGGTACGGCCGGAGGTGCTGACCGGGCACGCCGACAAGGCTGTCGAGGCGCTCGGTCTGTACGGCTTCGACCGCGGCTTGCCGACCGTCTACGTGACCGGCGGTGCGCAGGGCTCACAGCAGATCAACGAGCTGGTCCGGGACGTGCTGCCATGGCTGCTGGAGCGCGCCAACGTGGTGCACCAGTGCGGTCCCGCCCACGTCGACGCGCTGCGGCAGCACACGGGCGGGTCGGCTCTCGAGCCGGCCGGCCGGTATCACCTGGCGGGCTTCCTCGGTCCGGAGCTCCCCGACGTGCTGGCCCTCGCCGACGTGGTGGTCTCCCGCAGCGGCGCCGGGACGCTCGCCGAGCTGACCGCCCTCGGGAAACCCGCCGTGTTCGTCCCTCTCGCCTCGTCGGCGGGAAACGAACAGGCGTACAACGCCCGGCACCTGGAGGAAGCCGGCGCCGCCGTCGCGCTGCCCGGTGACGTCACCGCGCCGCGCCTGCAGGAGGCGGTCGGCCCGCTGTTCACCGACCCGGAGCTGCGCGGCCGAATGGCGGAATCGGCCAGGGCACACGGACGCCCGGACGCGGCGGACAGGCTCGTCGACGTCCTGCTGTCCGCCGCATCCGGCTGACTCTTACGGGA
>DASSBO010000351.1:0-6568 GCA_035698655.1 Streptomyces sp. | reverse complement strand
TACCTGATGTCGAAGGTGATCGTCCTCGGCCTCATCACGGCGCTGCAGGGCGTGATCATCTGCGCGATCGGGTTCTCCACGCGCGAGCTGCCCGCCGAAGGGCTGCTCATGCCGCCCGCCGTCGAGCTGTGCGTGGCGATCATCGCGCTCGGATTCACCTCGATGATGTTCGGGCTGGTCATCTCGGCGCTGGTCAGGACCGCCGAGAAGACGATGCCGCTGCTGGTGATGTTCGCCATCGTGCAGGTCGTCTTCACGGGCGTGCTGTTCAAGGTCTTCGGCTCGCCCGGCGTCTCGCAGGTCGCCTGGCTGATGCCCTCGCGCTGGGCCATCGGAGCCAGCGGCGCCACGCTGGACCTCTCGCACCTGATGGCGCCGTGGGACCACGACAAGCCCACCGACCTCGACCCGCTGTGGGAGCACAGCGTCGGCGTGTGGTGCCTGGACATGGCCGTGCTCCTCGCGCTCGGCCTCGTCTGCACCGTCGCGGTGGCGCGGCTGCTGCGCCGCCACGAGCCCGAGGTCATGCGCAAGTAGCCGCCCGCACCGCAGGGCCCGGGGGACGCAGGTCCTAGGACCTGCGTCCCCCGGCCTGCCCGGCCCGCTGCCGGATGCCCGGCGTCCCGGGCCGCCGGTAGCGTGACCTGCATGGTCCCCCGATCCGGGCTGGCGGCCGTCAGCGCCGCCCTCCTCGCCATGAACCGCCGGCTGGAGGTCCGCGACGTCCTGCAGACGATCGTCGGCTCCGCGCAGGAACTCCTCGGCGCCCGCTACGCCGCCCTGGGCGTGCCGGACGACCACGGCGGCTTCGCACAGTTCGTCGTCGCGGGGGTCAGCGAGGCGCAGTGGAAGGCCATCGGCCCGCTGCCGCGACAGCACGGCATCCTCGCCGCGATGCTGCACGAGGCCACCCCGCAGCGTCTGGCGGACGTGCGCCGCGACCCGCGCTTCGGCGGCTGGCCCTCCGCGCACCCGGAGATGTCCGACTTCCTGGGCATGCCGATCGCCGACGACGGCGAGGTGCTGGGGGCACTGTTCCTGGCGAACAAGATCTGCCCCGAAGGCACCGATGAGCACTCCGGCCGGGCAGCCGAGGTGTGCCGTTTCACCGCCGAGGACGAGGAACTGCTCCGCCTGCTCGCCCAGCACGCCGCCATCGCCCTCACCAACGCCCGGCTCTACGAGCGCAGCCGCGAGCTGACCATCGCGGGCGAGCGGGCGCGGATCGCCCACGACCTGCACGACGCCGTCGCCCAGAAGCTGTTCTCGCTGCGGCTGACCGCCCAGGCCGCCACCGCGCTCGTCGACCGCGACCCGCAGCGGGCCAAGGACGAACTGCACGAGGTGGCCCGGCTGGCGGCCGAGTCGGCGGACGAACTGCGTGCCGCCGTGATCGAACTGCGTCCCGCCGCACTCGAGGACGACGGCCTGGTGGCCACGCTGCGCACCCAGGCCCAGGTGCTCGACCGGGCGCACTCCGCCCGGGTCACCTGCACGGCGGACGGTGTGCGCGCGCTGCCTTCGGCGCAGGAGGAGGCGCTGCTGCGGGTCGCACAGGAGGCTCTGCACAACGCGCTGCGGCACGCCGCCGCGGCCGCCGTGCACATTTCCCTGCGGCGCAGCGGCCCGCGCGTCGTGCTCGAGGTGAGCGACGACGGACGCGGCTTCGACCCCTCCGCCGTGCACCGGGCCGGCCGGCACCTCGGCCTGGTCTCGATGCGCGACCGGGCGGCGGCCGTGGGCGGCGCGCTCACCGTCCGGTCCGAGCCGGGCAAGGGCACCACGATCACGATGGAGGTCTGACGGTGGCTGACGGCGGGAGGATCAGAGTGCTGCTGGTCGACGACCATCAGGTGGTGCGGCGCGGACTGCGCACGTTCCTCGAGGTCCAGGAGGACATCGAGGTCGTCGGGGAGGCGGCGGACGGCGACGAGGGGGTCGCCGCGGCGGAGGAACTGCGGCCCGACGTCGTCCTGATGGACGTCAAGATGCCCGGCACCGACGGCATCGGGGCGCTGCGCAGGCTGCGCGAACTGCAGAACCCGGCCCGGGTGCTGGTCGTCACCAGCTTCACCGAACAGCGGACCGTCGTGCCGGCGCTGCGGGCCGGTGCCGCCGGATACGTCTACAAGGACGTCGACCCCGACGCGTTGGCCGGCGCCATCCGCTCGGTGCACGCCGGGCACGTGCTGCTCCAGCCCGAGGTGGCGGGCGCGCTGCTGAGCGGGGGCGACGGCGGCGGAACGGGCCGCGGGCCGGCGCTGACCGAGCGGGAGCGCGAGGTGCTGGGGCTGATCGCCGACGGGCGCTCGAACCGGGAGATCGCCCGCGCCCTGGTCCTGTCGGAGAAGACCGTCAAGACGCACGTGTCGAACATCCTGATGAAACTCGACCTGGCGGACCGTACTCAAGCCGCGTTGTGGGCCGTGCGGCACGAGCTCACCGACGATCACCCGAAAGGCTGACCCGGTCGGTCCCTTTGCCGGGCAGGATTCATTCCCTCGTGTGCATGTGACCCCCAGGGCGCATCCTGATCGCCCACGGCCCGTTCTCCAGTGCGTGCTGCGGCGGTCGGCCGCAGCCACTCGCTAGGAGGGTCGAGAAGTGAAGAAGCTGAAGCAGGCCACCGTCATGACCATCGCTGTCGGCGGTCTTGTCGCCGCCGGCGCCGGCGTGGCCGCTGCGGACGCGGGTGCCGAGGGTGCGGCCGTCGGTTCCCCGGGTGTCGTCTCCGGCAACAACATCCAGGTGCCGGTCAACGTCCCGGTGAACCTCTGCGGAAACACCGTGAACGTGCTCAGCCTCCTGAACCCGGCGTTCGGGAACGTCTGCGTCAACAAGTGACTTCGCTGCGCGGCTCGCTGCGGTGAGCGCTTCCCCCCGGTTCGACCGCGGGGGATCGTGCCGTTCGCGCCCGCGGACGGCATGCGGCTCCGTACGGGGCCGTGGTAACACACAGGAGGAACTCCCCATGAAGACCATGAAGAAGGCCGCCCTGGTCATCGCCGCCGCCGGTGTCGCCGCGGGTGCGTCGGCCGGCGTGGCCGCCGCCGACGCGGGTGCCGAGGGTGCGGCCGTCGGTTCCCCGGGCGTCATCTCGGGCAACAACGCCCAGGTGCCGGTCCACATCCCGGTGAACGTCTGCGGCAACACCGTCAACGTCCTCGTCGGCGTCCTGAACCCGGCGTTCGGGAACGTCTGCGTGAACGACTGACGTCCGTGCGCGGCTCCGCGCACTGACCACGGCCGTCTCCCGGTGCTCGCGGAGCATCGGGGGACGGCGTCGTTGCATCGAAAGAATCATCCTATGCCGCTATAAGAGGGTATTCATCCCCGAAGCGGCCGCTTCACCGTGCGGAACGGGGTCGGCCATGTGAGTCTTCGTCTGAAAAGCACCACATGGGAGGAATTCCGCATGAAGAGCATGAAGAAGGCCGCCGTCGTCATTGCCGCCACCGGCATGGCGCTGGGCGCGTCGACGGGCGTGGCGTTCGCCGGTGGCCACGACGGTTCCGGTGCCACGGCCGAGGGTGCGGCCATCGGTTCGCCGGGCGTCCTCTCGGGGAACAACATCCAGATCCCGATCAGCATCCCCATCAACATCTGCGGCAACAGCGTCAACGTCATCGCCGCGCTCAACCCGGCCGCCGGCAACGTCTGCGTCAACCGCTGACGCGTCGGCAGCACCGGACAGCGCACAACACGGCGCCGCGCCCCGCCCGGGGCGCGGCGCCGTGCCCCGTCGTACACCCGGGCAGGCTAGGGGCGCTGGCGCTCCCGCTCCTCGGCGGCCGCGTTGTACGCCGCCACCTGTGCCCGCCGGGCGGTCCGCTCCACCGGCCGCAGCGCCTCGGCGCGCGCCGCGATCTGCGACGCGCTCACCGCGGCCCCGTGCGCACGCCCGTCACCGCCGTCGCCCTCCGCGATGGCGACCAGCGCCCCGACCCGCTGCGCGAGTTCCAGCACCCGCACCGCCCGCGCCGGGTAGCCGGGGGCCAGCAGGCGGCGCCCGGCCTCGGCCCGGGCCCGGTAGGCCTCCAGCGCCGCATCCGCAGCGGGGCCCGAACCGGCCACGTCCAGCCGGGTCAGCACCTCGGTCGCCTCCCGCAGCGCCTCCGCGAGTTCCCGCTCCGCCTCGCCGAGCGAGGGGACGTCCGCGGGCGGCGCGTCCCGCACCGGCAGGCAGTGCCACACGACCTCGACATGACGGTCGTCGGCCTGCGCGCCGTCCTCCGGCCCGGCGACGTGCACCTCGGGCACCAGCCCCAGCCCGGCCGCCGGCGCCAGCACCGCCTCACCGGCCTCCAGCGCCCGCGCGTTGAACTCCGGCGGGCCGCACAGCCCCAGCGGATGCCCCGGCACGGGCAGCGCCAGCCGCAGCACCGGCGTCGCCCCGGCGCGCAGCCCGCCCAGCGCCAGCGACAGACCCGCCGGCGCCCCGGGCGAGCCGGGCAGGCCCAGCACCCGGTGCACGGTGTCGTCCGCGACGATCCGGTCGACGGCCTCGTCCGGTGAGACGAATCCGGCGAACAGTGCATTTCCCCAGGCGGCCAGCCGCCCCGACCGCGGTTCCTCGAGCATGACGCCTAGCCTAAATAACCTGCTTCCGGACCGGTGGCGTAGGTTTTCCCTCGGGGACGGTGCTCCGAGGCACCCGCAAACGGCGACTTTCAATGGGAGACGACGCGCTCATGAGCGATGTGCTGGAGCTGGTGGACGTATCGGTGGTCCGCGAGGGCCGCGCTCTGGTCGACGGGGTCTCCTGGTCGGTGAAGGAGGGGGAGCGCTGGGTCGTCGTCGGCCCCAACGGCGCCGGCAAGACGACGCTGCTGAACATCGCCGGCAGCTACCTCTTCCCCAGCAAGGGCACCGTCTCGGTGCTGGGCGAGCGGCTCGGCGCGGTCGACGTCTTCGACCTGCGTCCCCGCATCGGCATGGCCGGCTCCGCCCTCGCCGCCAAGCTGCCCCGCAGCCAGACCGTGCTGGAGACCGTCCTCACCGCCGCCTACGGCATGACCGCCCACTGGCACGAGAGCTACGAGAAGGTCGACGAGGACCGCGCCCTGGCCTTCCTCGACCGCCTCGGCATGAGTGAGCACCTGGACCGGAAGTTCGGCACCCTCTCCGAAGGTGAGCGCAAGCGCACCCTGATCGCCAGAGCGATGATGACCGACCCCGAACTGCTCCTCCTCGACGAGCCGGCCGCCGGCCTCGACCTGGGCGGCCGCGAGGACCTGGTCCGCCGGCTCGGCAGGCTCGCCCGCGACCCCTACGCGCCCTCCATGGTCATGGTCACCCACCACGTCGAGGAGATCGCCCCGGGCTTCACCCACGTGCTGATGATCCGTCAGGGCGAGGTGCTCGCGGCCGGGCCGATCGAGACCGAGCTGACCTCGCGGAACCTCTCGCGCTGCTTCGGACTGCCCCTCGTCGTCGAGGAGAAGGACGGCCGCTGGACGGCACAGGGACTCCCGCTGACGTGACCACAGGCCTACGATGGGCGACGTGGACGCTTGGGTGTGGTGGCTGGTCGCCGCCGTAGGGCTGGGAATTCCGCTCGTCCTCACCGCCATGCCCGAGTTCGGCATGTTCGCGGTCGGGGGCGGCGCCGCATCGCTGACCGCCTGGCTGGGCGGCGGCATGGTGGCGCAGGTGCTCGTCTTCGCCGCCGTCTCGACGGCGCTCATCGCCGTGGTGCGCCCGTTGGCCCGGCGCGCCCGCGCCGACCGGCCCCCCGGCCACGCGACGGGGATCGACGCGCTCAAGGGGCGCGAGGCGATAGTGCTGGAGCGCGTCGACGGCCAGAACGGACGGATCAAACTGGCCGGTGAGGTGTGGTCGGCCCGCGCGCTCGACTCCGAGGGCAGCCACGAAGTGGGCAGCCGGGTCGACGTGGTGGAGATCGACGGCGCCACAGCCGTCGTGATGTGATGTCAGCTCCGGACAACTCGAGCAGGGGGACGAGGCGATGAACGCCGTCATCATTGTCCTGATCATCCTGGTGGTGCTGGTCTTCATCGCACTCATCAAGACGATCCAGGTCATCCCGCAGGCCAGCGCGGCCATCGTCGAACGCTTCGGCCGCTACACGCGGACCCTCAGCGCCGGCCTGAACATCGTCGTGCCGTTCATCGATACCATCCGCAACCGGGTGGACCTGCGCGAGCAGGTCGTTCCCTTCCCGCCGCAGCCGGTGATCACCCAGGACAACCTCGGCGTCAACATCGACACGGTCATCTACTACCAGGTGACCGACGCGCGGGCCGCGACCTACGAGGTCGCCAGCTACATCCAGGCCATCGAGCAGCTCACCGTCACCACGCTGCGCAACATCATCGGCGGCATGGACCTCGAACGCACCCTCACCTCCCGCGAGGAGATCAACGCCGCCCTGCGCGGCGTCCTCGACGAGGCCACCGGCAAGTGGGGCATCCGCGTCAACCGCGTCGAGTTGAAGGCCATCGAGCCGCCCACCTCCATCCAGGACTCGATGGAGAAGCAGATGCGCGCCGACCGGGACAAGCGCGCCGCGATCCTCCAGGCCGAGGGTGTGCGCCAGTCCGCGATC
>DASSBO010000350.1:0-6666 GCA_035698655.1 Streptomyces sp. | reverse complement strand
CGCGGCTACGGCGCGGCGGTGCTGGCGGCCGGCGAGGCCGAGGCCCGGCGGCGCGGCGCCGAGGTGATGTGGTGCAACGGACGCACCGTGGCGCGCGGCTTCTACGAGCGGCACGGCTACAAGATCAGCGGCGAGGAGTTCGTGATCGACGGCGTCGGCCCGCACTTCGTCTTCGTGCGCCCCCTCCACTGAGCAGCGCTGTCCCACCCGGGCCGTAGACTTCCGGCGTGGCAGGCAGGATCAACGACGAGGACGTGAAGGCGGTCCGGGACGCGGTCCCGATCGACGCCGTCGTCTCCGAGTACCTCCAGCTGCGCAACGCCGGCGGCGGCCAGCTGAAGGGCCTGTGCCCCTTCCACGACGAGAAGTCCCCCTCCTTCCACGTCAGCCCCAGCAAGGGGCTCTACCACTGCTTCGGCTGCCAGGAGGGCGGGGACACCCTCGACTTCGTGCAGAAGGTCGACCACCTGTCCTTCTCCGAGGCCGTCGAGCGGCTCGCCGCCCAGGCCGGCATCGCCCTGCGCTACGAGGACAGCGGTTACGGCCGCGTCGGCCGGCAGGGCGAGCGGACCCGGCTCATCGAGGCGCACAAGGTCGCCGCCGCCTTCTACACCGACGCGCTGGCCACGCCCGAGGCCGAGACCGGCCGCCGGTTCCTCGCCGAGCGCGGCTTCGACAAGGCGGCCGCCGAGCAGTTCGGCATCGGCTACGCGCCCGCCGGCTGGGACCACCTGGTCCGCTTCCTGCGCGGCCGCGGCTTCACCGACAAGGAGATGACGCTCTCCGGGCTGGCCCAGGAGTCCCGCAACAAGCGGCCCATCGACCGGTTCCGCGGCCGGCTGATGTGGCCGATCCGCGACATCACCGGCGAGATCGTCGGGTTCGGCGCCCGCAAGCTGCGCGAGGACGACAACGGGCCCAAATACCTCAACACGCCCGAAACGCCCATCTATCGCAAGTCCCAGGTGCTCTACGGCATCGATCTGGCCAAGCGGGAGATCGGCAAGTCCGGCCGGGCCGTCGTCGTCGAGGGCTACACCGACGTCATGGCCTGCCACCTGGCCGGCGTCACCGGCGCCATCGCCACCTGCGGCACCGCGTTCGGCGGCGAGCACGTCAAGATCCTGCGCCGGGTGCTGATGGACAACTCCCGCTCGGAGGTCGTCTTCACCTTCGACGGCGACGCGGCCGGGCAGAAGGCCGCGCTGCGCGCCTTCGAGGACGACCAGAAGTTCGCCGCCCGCACCTCCATCGCCATCACGCCCGGCGGCATGGACCCGTGCGAGCTGCGGCTGGCCGAAGGCGACGAGGCCGTGCGCACGCTGCTGGAGGGCCGCACCCCGCTGTTCGAGTTCGCCCTCCGTTCGGCCGTCGCGCGCTACGACCTGGAGACCGCCGAGGGCCGCTCGGCGGCGCTGGAGGAGGCGGCGCCGATCGTGGCGCGGATGAAGGACGGCGCCATCCAGCACGAGTACGCGGTGCGGCTGGCGGGCCTGCTCGGCATCCTCGACACCCAGTTCGTCGTCCGGCGGATCGGCCGGCTGGCGCAGTGGGCACGGGAGCGCGGCACCCGTCCGGAGGCGGGCGGACGCGGCGGCCCGGCGCAGGACGGGCGGCGCGCCGGCGGCCCGCCGCCCGCGCCGGCCGTCCGGCCCGGCGGCCCGGAGCTGAACCTGCGCAGCCCCGCGCACCGGGTGGAACGCGAGCTGCTGAAGCTCGCGCTGCAGCGCCCCGAGCTGGTCGCCCCCGCCTTCGACGCCTACGGCGCCGACGAGTTCACCGCCCCGCCCTACGCCGTGGTCCGGCAGACCGTCGAGGCGGCCGGCGGCGTGAGCGGCGCCGACGGCGAGTTCCTCGCGCGCGTCCGGGACGCCGCGCCCGACGACACCGTGCGGACCCTGGTCACCGAGCTGGCGGTCGAGCCGGTGCGGGCGGCGCGCGGCCGGGAACCGGACGAGGCCTACGCCGGGATGCAGCTCGTCGCCGTCCGGCTGGCCGCTGTCGAGGCCCGCATCGCCGAACTGGAGGGCAGCGCGCGCCGGTTGGAGGCGCAGGGCGACATGGAGCGGTCCGCCGCGGTGCGGCAGCAGCTGTGGACGCTCCAGCAGTACGGCCGCGCCCTGCGCGAACGCGGCGCCGCCGCCCTGTGACCCCCGTCCGCCCGCATGGGCGGCGCCCGGCGCGGGCAGAAACCGGTCGCACGCCCCTCGTCGGCCCAGTGTGTCGTGCGCCACACTGGGAGGCGGTGCCACGGGCGGCACGCGGGTGCGGCCGCGGTCGTCCGCTGTTCGCAGCCCGCACCCGACCGGCAGCGATCATCTGGAGGTCGCCCCGTGCAGACCCGGACCCTGACGCCCACCGCCGCAGCGTCGGGCGCGCCCACGCAGCAGCTCGCCCTCGTCCCCCGGCAGCCCGCCCCGGGCCGGCCGCGGCGGCCCGCGCCCGTACGGACTGCGAGTCCGCCCGGCCAGGGCCAGTCCGCGGACCTCTTCCGGCTCTACCTGCGCGAGATCGGCCGGATCCCGCTGCTGACCGCCTCCGAGGAGGTGGAGGAGGCACGCCGCGTGGAGGCGGGGCTGTTCGCCGAGGAACGGCTGGCGAACGACCCCGTCCTGGACGAGCAGCTCGCCCTCGACCTGGACCGCATCGTCGTGCTGGGCCGGCGCGCCAAGCGCCGGCTCATCGAGGCCAACCTGCGGCTGGTCGTCTCCGTCGCCAAGCGGTACGTGGGCCGCGGCCTGACGATGCTGGACCTGGTGCAGGAGGGCAACCTCGGCCTGATCCGCGCGGTGGAGAAGTTCGACTACACGCGCGGCTACAAGTTCTCCACCTACGCGACCTGGTGGATCCGGCAGGCCATGTCGCGCGCTCTGGCCGACCAGGGCCGCACCATCCGCGTCCCCGTGCATGTGGTGGAGCTGATCAACCGGGTGGTGCGCACCCAGCGCCGCCTGCTGCAGGAGCGGGGACACGAGCCGACGCCGCACGAGGTCGCCGTCCAGCTCGGGCTGTCGGCCGAGCGGGTCAGCGAGGTGCTGCGGCTGGCGCAGGAGCCCGTGTCGCTGCACGCCCCGGTGGGGGAGGAGGACGACGTCCACCTGGGTGACCTGATCGAGGACGGCGACGCGCCGTCGCCCGTGGAGTCCGCCTCCTTCCTGCTGCTGCGCCGGCACCTGGACGCCGTGCTGTCCACGCTGGGCGAGCGGGAGCGCCGCGTCGTGCAGCTGCGCTACGGCCTCGTCGACGGCCGGCCGCGCACCCTGGAGGAGATCGGCCGGCTCTTCGGCGTGACGCGGGAACGCGTCCGGCAGATCGAGCACAAGACGCTGTGCAAGCTGCGCGACCACACCTTCGCCGACCAGCTGCGCGGCTACCTCGACTGACCGCGTTCCGTGCGGGCTGCCGCCTAGGATGGGTGGGACCAGCCACGGGAGGAGCGGCCATGACGGAACGCAAGCCACCCGGACTGCCCATCGAGTCCTGGGTGGACCGGCAGATCCGCGAGGCGACCGAGCGCGGTGACTTCGAGAACCTGCCGGGAGCCGGCAAGCCGCTCAGCGGCGAAGGCAAGCCGTACGACGAGATGTGGTGGGTCAAGGACAAGATGGCGCGGGAGAATCTCTCGTATCGCCCGCCCAGCCTGGCGCTGCGCAAGGAGGCCCAGGACGCGCGGGCCGCCGCCGTCGGGGCCGCCTCCGAACCGCAGCTGCGGCGCATCGTCGCGGAGGTCAACGAGAAGATCGAGGCGGCGATGCGTACGCCTCTGGAGGGCCCGCCGCTGAACCTGCGGCCCCTCGACGTGGAGGAGCTGGTCCGCGAATGGCGGCGGACCCGGGCGGCCTGAACCCGCCGCAGGCCGTACGTGGCCTGCGCCCGCTGTATCCGGCCGTCGCCTGCAGCTACTTCGGCTACGCGATGATGGGCACGCTCTTCGTGCCCATGCTGATGTCGCGCACCGCCGGTTTCCTGCCCGCCGGTGATCCGACCTCCCGGCGCACGGTGATCATCGGGCTGCTGCTGATGCTCTACCCGCTCGGCCAGTTCGCCGGGAACCCGCTGCTGGGTGCGCTCTCGGACCGGCTGGGCCGCCGCACGGTGCTGCTGGCATCCAGCGGCGCGACCGTCGCGTGCTATGTGGGCGTCGCCGTGGCGCTGACCGTCAAGAGCCTGCTGCTCCTGGCGCCCTTTCTGCTGCTGTGCGGCCTGGTGGAGGCCAACCTGGCCCTCGCGATGAGCGCCATCGCCGACACGACCGGCCCGCAGGAGCGAGGCACCTACATCGGCCGCGTGTTCGTCCTGACCAGCGTCGCCTACGCGCTCGGCCCACCGGTGGGCGGCGTCCTGGCCGCCCGCCTCGGTTACGCCGCACCCTTCTGGCTCATCGCGGGCGGACTGCTGTTCGTCCTCGCGGCGCTGTGGCTGCGCTTCGCGGAGACCCTGCCGGCGCAGCGGCGGCGCGCCGCGCCGCTGCTGGGATCCCTCGCCACGTTCGGCGACGTGGTGACGGACCGGCGGCTGCGCGGCGTCTACCTCGCCAACCTGCTGGTGTTCACGGCTGCCATGGGTTTCTGGCGCGTCGTGACCATCTATCTGGTCGACGAATGGCGGCTGTCGGTGGACGAGGTGACCGCCCTGTACGCCGTCTTCGCCGTGGGCGCGGGTGTCGGCAACCTGGTCGTCCTCCCGTGGGCCGCGAAGCGGTTCTCCACGGCGAGGACCGGTGTCGTCGCCGGGGCGCTCGCCGCCGGCACCCTCCTCGCCGCCACGCTGCCGTCGAACCTCGGCATGCCGGGCTCGCTGCCGCTGACGATGACCGCCGGCGTCGTCGCGAGCGGCGGGCTCGCCGTCGCGCTGTCCGCCGCCGCGTCGGTCGTCTCCGCCGAGGCGCCCGCCGAGGAGCAGGGGCGGGTGCTGGGGAACAACGCGGCGCTCCTGGTGCTCGGCGAGGTGATCGGCGTGAGCGGCGGCTCCTTCGTCGCCGGCGCCGACCCGGCGCTGCCCGAGATCGTCTTCGCGGTGCTCGCGGCCGGCTACGCGGTGTCCATGCTGTCGCGGGCCCGCAGACGGGACTTTCACCACACGCCCTGACCCAGGGCCGGCGGTCCGGTGAGTGCCTGGACGGCCAGGCTCGTCGCGGCCACGGCCACCCAGAGCAGGCCGCCGAGCGCCAGCGGACGGGCCCCGGCCGCGCGGATGCGGGCCGGCTGCAGGCCCAGGCCGATGCCGGCCAGCGCGACGGTGATCAGGAAGCCGCCGGTCCAGGACAGGGCCGGCTGCCAGGAGGCCGGGACCAGCCCCAGCGACGTCGCCGCGGCGGCGGCCACGAAACCCAGTACGAACAGCGGAAACGCGGCACGGACGGCGGCCGGGCCGCGCAGCCCGGGAGTGCGGCGGGCCCGCCACAGCTGCAGCCCCAGACAGATCGGCACGATCGTCAGACTGCGGGTCAGCTTCACGATGACGGCGTAGGCCCCGGCCGCCGCGCCGTAGCCGTAGGCGACCGCCACCACCGACGAGGTGTCGTTGACCGCGGTGCCGCTCCACAGCCCGAACTCCCGCTGCGAGAGGCCCAGCAGATGCCCGGCCACCGGGAAGAGCGCCACCGCGGCGACGTTGAAGAGGAAGATCGTGCCCATCGCGTAGGCGACGCGTTCCCGTGCCGCGCCGACGACGGCCGTCACCGCGGCGATCGCCGACGCGCCGCACACGCCGGTGCCCACCCCGACCAGCAGCGTCGTCTCGCCGTCCAGGCGCAGCAGTCGGCCCAGCAGCCATGCGCCGAGGAAGGCGACGGCGAGCGTGCTCAGCATGACGCGCAGCGAGTCGAGGCCGACGCTCAGCAGCCGCCCGAGCGACAGCCCGGTGCCCAGCACGACGATGGATGCCTGCAGCACCTGCCTGGCCGCCACCGCGCACCCCGGCTCGAGCCGGCCGGCCGGGCCGGGCGCCCACCGGCGCAGCGCGGGGCCGGCGAGGCCGCCCAGCAGCAGGGCGAAGACCGGGCCGCCGACCACCGGCAGCCACCCGCCCAGCCGGGTGGCGACGAGGGCCAGCAGCGCGGCCGTCGCCAGTCCGGGCGCGGCCCCGCGGACGGCGCCGGGCCCTCGCTCCGGCGGAGCCGGGGGACGTCCGTGCCCCGCCGCGGTCTCGGTGGACGGTTCCATGGGGATCTCCTTCGATCGTCCGCGTCCTGCACCGGAACCCTCGCCGCCCACCGGGGTGCCTGGTAGAGATCACTTCGCGATGACGGCATAAGGTGGCCTTATGCCTCTGCCGTCGCGGACGCCCGAACTACGCGCGCTCGACCTGCTGGTGTCGGTCGCCGAGACCGGCAGCCTGGGCCGCGCCGCCGAAGCGCACGGCATCAGCCAGCCGGCGGCGAGCATGCGGATCCGGGCCCTGGAGCGGCAGCTGCGGCTGGTCCTGCTGGACCGCGGCCCGACCGGCTCCCGCCTCACGGCTTCCGGCGCCGCCGTGGTCGACTGGGCCGTGCCCGTCCTGGCCGCCGCGCGCTCCCTGGTCGGCGGGGTCGCCGCGCTGCACGCCGACCGGCGCGGCCGGCTGCGGATCGCCGCTTCCATGACGGTCGCCGACCACCTGGTGCCCGGCTGGCTGTCCGCGCTGCGCGGCGCGAGCCCGCGCACCCGGGTCGCCCTGCGCGTGGGC
>DASSBO010000349.1:0-5198 GCA_035698655.1 Streptomyces sp. | reverse complement strand
CGGCCCTTGAACGGCCCGAAGTACGCCGCTTCCGGCTGCAGCCTCTGCAGCGCCTCCTCCATGACCTTCGGCAGCTTCCCGCTCGACCGCGCCCGGTTGGCCTTCTCGGTGTCCATGACCGCCCGCAGCATCATCCGCACGGCGCTTCTCCTCTCGGCGGCGCCGCGCGCGAACCGGCGGCGTTCCCTCTCAGCGTCCGGAGGCCGGTCACGCCCCGCAACGCACGTGCCTCCGTTCGGGCGGCGCTATTCTCCGAGCACACCTGCGGGGCGGGGACGTGCCCGCCCGGGTGTGACGGGAGGGGACACACATGACCATCCGGGACGACTATCTGGCCGCCGCCGCGACGGCCGTCGAGCTGCTGCGCGAGCCGGCCGTGGCCGAGGCGTGGGGGCGGCCCAGCGCGCTGGAGGACTTCAGCGTCGGCGGGCTGGCCGCGCACCTGGCCGGCCAGATCCGGCACGTCGTGGACGCCGAGCCCGTCTCGCCCGGCGCGCCGCTGTCGCTGCTGGAGAACTACGCCCGCGCGGCATGGGCGGGCCAGGGGCCGGAGCACGAGGTGAACGTCGCCATCCGTCAGGCGGGCGAGAAGGCCGGCAGCGACGGCCCGGCGGCGCTCGCAGCGCGCGCCGGCGAGGACCTCGCGCAGGCGCGGGCCCGGGTCGCCTCGGCGCCGGACGGCCTCGTCGTCCACATGGCGGGCAGGGACCTGGCCTTCGACGACTTCCTGCTGACCCGGCTCATGGAGATCCTCGTCCACGCCGACGACCTCGCGGCCAGCGTGCAGTTGCCGACCCCGGAGTTCGACGAGTCGGCGGGGTTCGCCGTCACCGACCTGCTCTCCCGGCTGGCGGTCCGCCGGCACGGACTCACCCCCGTGCTGCGGGCCCTGGCCCGCTCGGAGCGCGCGCCGCGGACCGTCTCCGCCTTCTGACCGCCGCCCAAGGGCGCTGACGCCGGATCAGGTGTGCCCCGCCCTCCTCGGGGCACCTGACAGACCCCTGCCGGGCCGGCAAGGCGCCGGCGCACCCGTCACGCGGTGTGTCGGTGCCGCCGCCGGCCGCCACACGGTGTGAAGCTGACGGACGGTCCGTTTCGGTGAGGAGGGGACGGCGTGCGACGGGTGACGGTGCGAGACACGGTGACGGCCGCCGTCTGGGCCTGCGCGCTGTTTCCCGTGTGGTTCCTCTTCGTCGGCGAGTGGGACCCGCTGAACGCGATGTGGGGCGCCGGCGCCTCGGTGTTGACGGGCGTCACCGCCGCTTTCATGGCCGGGCGCGGCCTGAAGCCGCCGGCGCTGCGGCTGCGGTGGCTGTCGGCCGTCCCCTCGACCGTGTGGCAGACCGCCGTCGACTTCGGTGTCGTCACCGCGGTCCTGGTCCGCAGCGTCGTCCACCGCCGGCGCGGCCCGGTCGGCCATTTCGTCCGCACCGACTCGAGCGCCGGCGCGGGAGGCCGCCGCCCGGCCGCCCGCCGCGCCTGGCTGACGGCCGCGGTGACCTGGTCGCCCAACGCCTACGTCATCGACATCGACCCCGACACCGGCCAGGCGCTCCTGCACGACCTGAGGCCGCGGCGTGCGTCGGAGGAGCCGCTGTGAAGACCGCCTACCTGTACGCCGCGATCGCCCTGACGGCCGGTTTCCTGCCGCTGGTGGCGGTGTGCATGCGGGCGCGGCCGATCGACGGGCTGGTGGCGCTCGAACTCGGCGGCGCCATGGCGACGGTGACCGTCGTCTGCCTCGCCGTCGGCTTCCAGAGCACGTCGACCACCGGGCTGGCGCTGATCATGGCCGTCACGACCTGGGCCGGCAGCCTCGTCGTGGCGCGGTTCCTGGACCGGGACCCGTGAGCGCCGCCGAGGTCGCCGCACGGGCGTTGCTGGCCGCCGGCGTCCTGGCGCAACTCCTGTGCTGCGCGGGCGTGTGGTGGATGCGCGACGTCTTCGACCGGCTGCACTACGCGGCGGCCGGCACCACGGCCGGCCCGGTCCTGATCGGCGCATCCGTCGCGATCACCGGCTTCTCGTCGCCGTCCGGCACGGTGCAGGCGCTCGCGGCGCTCGGGCTGCTCGTGCTGCTCAACCCCCTCCTCGTCCACGCCACCGCGCGGGCCGCCCGCGGCCTGCACCACCGGGACGTGCGCACCCGGGACGAGGAGACGAACGCGGACCCCGGCTCCGACTCCGGCTCCGGGAAGGAGAGGCGATGACCGCCCTGACCGTGTGTTCCCTGACGCTCGTCGGCCTGCTCGGCGTCGCCGTCGTCCTCACCCGGGATCCGCTGCGGCAGGTCATGGTCAACGGACTGTTCGGGCTGGCGCTCGTTCTGCTGTTCACCCTGCTGCAGGCCCCGGACGTCGCGATCTCCATGGCGGTCGTCTCGACCGTCGCCTACCCGGCAGTGCTGCTGATGACGATCTACCGCGTCGGCGGCCGGAGCCGCGAATGACGGCCCGCGTCCGGTCCCTGGTCTTCCTGCCGGTGGCGGCCGTGCTCGCCGGCCTGCTGCTGTGGGGACTGGCCGGCATGCCCGACTTCGGCACCGCGCACCCCGGTTACTTCGCCCGCGCCGTCGCCCTGCAGGCCACCACGCAGCGGCACGTGACCAACGTGCCCTCCGCCGTCGTCTTCGACTACCGCGGCGTGGACACCCTCGGCGAGGAACTCATCCTGTTCACCTGCGTGATGGGCGTGGCCCTGCTGCTGCGCTCGTCCCGGTCCGCCGAGGAACGTGCCCCGGTCGACCGGCTGGCCGGCGGCCCGCAGCGCCGGCTGGGCGTGCTCGCCGTGCCCGTCACGCTGCTGCTCGGCGTGTGGCTGGTCACCTACGGCTATCTGACCCCCGGCGGCGGCTTCCAGGGCGGCGTGGTGTGCGGCGCGGCCGCGCTGCTGGTGTGGGCGGTCGGCAGCTACCGCGACCACCTGGCGCTGACGCCCACCGCCCTGGTGGACGCCGCCGAGGGATTCGGAGCCGCCGCGTACGTCACCGTCGGGGTCGGCGCGCTGGTCGCCGGGCAGGCGTACCTGGCGAACTTCCTGCCACTGGACGGCATCGGGACGCTGACCTCGGGCGGCACGATCATCGTCCTCAACTGGGCCACCGGCCTGGAGGTCGCCGCGGCGACCGTGCTCGTGCTGCGGGAGTTCCTCAAGGAGTACGTCCAGTCGCTTCCGCACGCGAGGAAGAGCTGAGGGACGACCGATGAGCCTCTACCCCTACGTCGTGGCCGGGCTGTTGTTCGTCGCCGGCCTGTACGGCGTCGTGACCAGCCGCAACTACATCCACATGGCGGTGTGCCTGACGGTGACCCAGTCCTCCACCTACGTCGCCCTGTTGTGCGTCGGCTATCTGGACGGCGGCCAGGCACCCATCACGCGCGGCGCCCAGCCGGGCAAGCCGCTGGTCGACCCGGTCGTGCAGGCGCTGACACTGACCGACGTGGTCGTCAGCGTGGTCGTCCTGGCGCTGATCCTGGCGCTGTCCCTGCAGGCCAACCGACGCACCGGCACCGTCGACCCGGACCGGCTGCGGGAGATGCGCGGCTGACATGCACGACGCGCACACCCTCGTCCCGCTCACCGTCGCCGTGCCGCTGCTGGCCGCGGCGGTGCTGGCAGCCGTCGCCCGGTGGCTGCCGCGGTGGGCGCCCGACCTGCTGGCCGTGCTCGTCGCCGCGTGGGTGACAGCCGGCGGGGCCGTCCTGGTCTTCGCGACGCGCGGCCACCCGATCGTGTACTGGTTCGGCGGCTGGCAGCCGGTGCAGGGGACGGCGCTCGGCGTCGACTTCGTCGTCGACCCGCTCTCGGCATCCCTCGTCGCGCTCACCGGCCTGCTGACGACGGCCAGCCTCATCTTCTCCTGGCGCTACTTCGAGGAGGTCGGCCACCTCTACCACGCGCTCGTCCTGACGCTGCTCGCCGGCATGACCGGATTCGCCCTGTCCGCCGACCTGTTCAACATCTTCGTGTGGTGCGAGCTGATGAGCGTCGCCGCCTACGCGCTGTGCGGCTACCAGGTGCACGAGTCCGCCGTCGTGCAGGGCGCCATCAACTTCGCCGTCGTCAACTCCGTCGGCGTCTTCGGCATGCTCATGGGCATCGTGCTGATCTACGGCCGCACCGGCGCGCTCAACCTCGCCGAGGTCGGCGAGACGCTGAGCCAGCGGCCGCCGGACGGCCTCCTCGTCGTCGCCTTCACGCTGATCACCGTCGGGCTGCTGGTGAAGGCCGGCGCCGTCCCGTTCCACTTCTGGCTCTCCGACGCCTACGCGGTCGCGCCCGCGCCTGTCGGCGCGCTGTTCGCCGGCATCATGAGCGACCTCGCCTACCACACCTTCGCCCGCATCTACTGGGACGGTTTCTCCGGCGCCTTCGACAGCGGCCAGGCCACGGCCGTCCGGGCCGGGCTGCTCGGCCTCGCCGTGGTCACCGCCGTGGTCGGGGCGGTGATGTGCCTGCTGGAGGCCGACCTCAAACGGCAGATGGCCTTCCTCACCGTCAGCCACGGCGGCGCCTTCCTCGCCGGCATCGCCCTGCTCACACCGCACGGCCTGGCAGGCGCCACGCTGTTCGTCATCACCGACGGGCTGCTCAAGGCCGCCCTCTTCCTCACGTTCGCCACCGTCATCCGCGTCCTGGGCTCGGGCAACGAACTGAGCCTGCACGGCCGTGGCCGCACACGCCGCGGCGTGCTGCCCGCCGTCGTCTTCGGCTGCACGGCCCTCGGCTTCGCCGCCCTGCCGCCGTTCGGGCCGTTCCTCTCCTCGGCCCTCATCCACGACTCGCCCGGACACCGCTGGCTGTCCGTCGTCCTTGCCTGTTGCGCCGCTGCCACCTCGGCCACGTTCCTGCGGGCGGGCGCCCGGATCTTCCTCGGCTGGGGCCCGCGCCGGGATCCGCTGCTGACCAGCGAGCCGCAGCCACCCGACGAAGGGGAGCCGGACGAGCCGTCGCCGGGCCGGCACCGCAGCAGGCGCCTCTCGCTGTTCACCCCGACCCTCGTGCTCGTCGCGGTCGGTTACGCAGCCTCGTTCCTGCCCGGCATCGCCGACGAGTTCCTCACCGCGGCCCAGGCCGTCCAGCACCCGGTGCACACCGCGCAGCAGGTCCTCACCGGCCGGATCGCACCGCCCGTGCCGCCCCCGCCGCCGTTCACGGCGAGCACCGGCGCCTGGGCCTACGGCGGCGCGGCGTCCGCG
>DASSBO010000348.1:0-2038 GCA_035698655.1 Streptomyces sp. | reverse complement strand
GTCCAACGCCCTTGCCGCAGCCGAGGCCAAAGCGCGTGCCCGCGGACTGGCGGCCCGCTTCATCCGACAGGACGCCACCACGCTGGTCAGCCTCGGAGAGAGCTACGACACCGCGCTCGACTGCGGGCTCTTCCACATCCTGACCGACGAGGAACGCGTCCCCTACGTCGACGGGCTGCGCCGTGCACTGCCGGTGGGCGGCCGCTACTTCATGCTCGGGCTGAGCGCCGAGGATCCAGGGGAGTGGCGAGGGCGCATGCGCAAGCTCACGCGGGCGGACATCGAGAGCACCTTCGCCGACGGCTGGCGCGTCGACTCCATCGAGCCCGCAACCATCGAGATCACCACCGACCCGAACGGCCTGCGGGCGTGGCGGGCCGCGCTCACCCGGATCTAGCACCCAAGGAAGACGATGCTGACTGCGGAAGCCACCGTGCCCACCACGCGCGCTCACCGATACCTGAACCAACTCTGCCGGCACGCCGTCCAGATGAGGCACCACATGCCCACGACGCCGACCGCGCACGGCGACACCCAGACGGTACCGAAGGTGCGGCGTGCCGAGTCCTCCGAGACAGAGGGAACCATCGAGTTCGACGCCGGCACGTGTCACCTGCGCGCCACCCAAGACGCGCTGCTGCTGCGCCTCGAAGCCCAGGACGACCACGGTCTGCGGCTGCTCCGGGACGGCCTCACCACCCGTCTGGAGAAGATCGGCCGCCGCGACAGCCTGACCGTCGACTGGCAGGGATCCGACCCACAAGCCATGTCGCGCGAGACGACGACGCGAACGCCGTCCCGCCGCGGGCGCGGCCAGGTCATCGGGCTCGTCGCAGTGGGCATCCTCGTCGTCGCCGTCCACCTGGGCCTGGGCGGTGCACTGCTTGAGTCCTCGCAGTGGGCGGGATGGGCGGCGGACCTCGTCCTCGCGGTCGTGGTCCTGAAGCTCCTCGTCATCGCCGGCCACGTCGTCCTTGGCCGGTGGGCCTTGCGGCGTCGCAGGTCGTCAAGGGTCGGCTGATCGCCCGGCATGGCGATGCCGCCCTCACCGTCTGGGCCGCCGTCCGCTGACGGCACGACACCGCGCCGTCGACGGCGAATACGTGAGGAAATGCCCCGTGGGGGTACTACGGTGGCGGCCCTGGTGACCTGACGAAAAGGAGCGTCGCCGGAGAATGCGGGAGTTTTTGGACCTGGGCGCGATGTTCGTCCTGATCGTCGCCGGTGTGGGGGGCCTGCGCCTGCTGCACCGGTTGACCGCTGTCGGCCCGTCACCGCTGCAGGCGGAACCCTTCCTCGGCGGTGAACGGCCGTCCGAGCACGCGCTTTCCCGGTTCCACGCCCGCTGGTACGCCGTCACCCTGCTTTTCCTCGCCTTCGATGTGGAGATGCTGTTCATGTACCCGTGGGCGGTCGTGGTGGCCCGCGCGGGCGCCTCCGCTGTGACGGAGATGTTCGTCTTCCTGGGCCTGTTGATGTGCGGGGTGCTGTACGCCTGGCGGGAGGGCGTCCTGGAATGGGCCTGAGGAATGGCCTTCTCCGCGGTCGCGGTTCCCGCGTGCTGCTGCTGGCCGGCCCGGACGCCACCGGGTTGCGGATCGAGGCCGAGGCGGCCGTCCGGCGGCTGAGCGGCGTCTTGGCGATGACGCCGGCGGACGCCGACGTCGTGCTGGAGACGGGTGAGCTGTCCGGCTCTCTGCGGGCGGCGGCGGATGTCTTGTGGGCGCAGGTTCCGGAGCCGAGGTCGCGTCTCGTCGTGACGACGGCGGGGGCCGTGGAGGCCGAACTGCGGGCGGAGCTCCGACGGTTCCCGGGCGCCGGGCATGCGGACGGAACGGCGGCAGGTGACCGGAGTCTTCCCATGGCGGACCGCGGCGAGGACCGGGACGGGCTGATGCTGGACGTTCTGCATCTGCCGTTGGGCCCCTTTCTGCCCCACTGGCCTGCCGGGCTGGTCGTGGACGTCGAACTGCAGGGTGATGTCGTGCAGCAGGCACGGGCCCGTGATCTGACCATCGGTACTCCGGGGAACGAGCCG
>DASSBO010000347.1:0-6466 GCA_035698655.1 Streptomyces sp. | reverse complement strand
CAAGATCGTGCTGGACGGCGGCGCGTACGCGTCGTCCACGGCCTCGGTCGTCGGCAACGCCTCCTCCCTCTCGGTCGGCCCGTACGTCATCGAAGACGTCGAGATCGAGGCGATCGGCCTCTACACCAACAACCCGCCCTGCGGCGCGATGCGCGGCTTCGGCGCGGTCCAGGCCTGCTTCGCCTACGAGGCGCAGATGGACAAGGTCGCCGCCGAGCTCGGCATGGACCCCGTGGAGTTCCGGCGGCGCAACGCCATGTCGCAGGGCACGGTCATGCCGACGGGCCAGGAGGTCGACTCCCCGGCGCCCGTCGCCGAGATCCTGCGCCGCGTCAAGGCCATGCCGCTGCCGCCCGAGCGGCAGTGGGAAGCCGCGGGCGCCGGGGGAGCGGACGTACGGGCCCTGCCCGGCGGACTGTCCAACACCACGCACGGCGAGGGCGTCGTCCGCGGCGTCGGCTACGCCGTCGGCATCAAGAACGTCGGATTCTCCGAGGGCTTCGACGACTACTCCACCGCCCGCGTGCGCCTGGAGGTCGTCGGCGGCGAACCGGTGGCCATGGTGCACACCGCGATGGCCGAGGTCGGCCAGGGCGGCGTCACCGTGCACGCGCAGATCGCCCGCACCGAACTCGGCGTCGCCAACGTCACCATCCACCCCGCCGACACCCGCGTCGGCTCGGCCGGCTCCACCTCCGCCTCCCGGCAGACCTACGTCACCGGCGGCGCGGTGAAGCACGTGTGCGAACTGGTGCGGGAGAAGGTGCTGCAGCTGGGCCGCGAGCGGTTCGGCACCCACCACCCCGCGTGGGCCACCGCCGAGCTGCTCCTGGAGGGCGGCAAGGTCGTCACCGACGGCGGCGAGGTGCTCGCCCCGCTCGCCGACGTCCTCGAGGGCGAGACCGTCGAGTGCGAGAGCGAGTGGCGGCACCGGCCCACCGAGGCGTTCGACCTGCGAACCGGCCAGGGCTTCGGGCACGTGCAGTACTCCTTCGCCGCCCACCGCGCCGTCGTCGAGGTCGACACCGAACTCGGCCTCGTCAAGGTCGTGGAGCTGGCCTGCGCACAGGACGTCGGCAAGGCGATGAACCCGCAGTCCGTCGTCGGCCAGATCCAGGGGGGCACCACCCAGGGCCTGGGCCTGGCCGTGATGGAGGAGATCGTCGTGGAGGCGGGCAAGGTCCGCAACCCGTCCTTCACCGACTACCTCATCCCCACCATCCTCGACACCCCGACCATCCCCGTCGAGGTCCTCGAGATGGCCGACGAGCACGCCCCCTACGGGCTGCGCGGCGCGGGCGAGGCACCCACCCTCTCCTCGACGCCCGCCGTGCTCTCCGCGATCCGCCAGGCCACCGGCCTGGCCCTGAACCGCGTCCCGGTGCGCCCTGAGCACATCACCGGAACGCAGGGGTAGGTCCCCCTTCCCCAGCCCTCCGGGCGGGGTGCGACGGAACGTCACACTTCCGCGCCCCGCCCGGAGCACCCCCCAAGCGTCTCGGGCCGTCCCCCGGGTCGTGCAGATCCCAAATCCGGGCCGCCGCCGCAAGGCGGCCGGGTGCCCCTTTGAACCTTGGGAGTAGCACTACATGACCCAGTCACAGACGAAGCCGCGCGTCCTGCCCGAGGAGGCAGGCACCGGCTCACGGCCGCCGGCCGGGCGCTCCTGGCTCGACCGGTACTTCCACATATCCGAACGCGGCTCCTCCTACGCCCGTGAGCTGCGCGGCGGCGTCACGACCTTCATGGCGATGGCGTACATCCTGCTGCTCAACCCGCTGATCCTCTCCGGCGAGGACGCCGCGGGGCAGACGCTGCCGCGGGCCGGCCTGATCACCGCCACCGCGCTCGCCGCCGCCGTGAGCACCCTGCTCATGGGATTCCTCGGCCGGGTGCCGCTGGTGCTGGCCGCCGGGCTGTCCGTCTCCGGCGTGCTGGCCGCGCAGGCCGTTCCCCAGATGACCTGGGGGCAGGCGTTCGTGATGTGCCTCGCCTACGGCGCGGTGATCTGCCTGCTGGTGGTCACCGGGCTGCGCGAGCTCATCATGAACGCCATCCCGCTGGCCCTGAAGCACGGCATCACCATCGGCATCGGCATGTTCATCGCCCTGATCGGGCTGGTGAAGGCCGGGTTCGTCGGCAAGGGCAACCCGGTCACGCTGGGCGTGGCCGGTGAGCTGTCCGGCTGGCCGGTGCTGCTGTTCTGCCTCACCCTGCTGCTGATCTTCATGCTGCAGGCCCGTGGCGTGCCCGGCGCGATCCTCATCGGCATCGTCACCGGAACCGTCGCCGCCGTCGTCGTCAACGCGGCCGCCGGGCTCACCGCGAAGGACTGGGGCGGCACCGCGCCCGAGATGCCCGGCAACCCGATCTCCGCGCCCGACTTCAGCCTGCTGGGCCACTTCCAGTGGACCGGCTGGGGCGACGTCGGCGCCATGACCGTCGGCATGATCGTCTTCACGCTGGTGCTGGCCGGGTTCTTCGACGCGATGGCCACGATCATCGGTGTCGGCTCCGAGGCCGACCTCACCGACGACAAGGGCCGGATGCCCGGCCTGTCCAAGGCGCTGTTCATCGACGGCGCGGGCGGCATGATCGGCGGCGCGGCCGGTGCCTCCGGGCAGACCGTCTTCGTCGAGTCCGCGACCGGCGTCGGCGAGGGCGCCCGCACCGGGCTGTCCTCCGTGGTGACCGGGCTGCTGTTCGCCTGCGGAATCTTCTTCACTCCACTGGCCCAGATCGTGCCCGGCCAGGTCGCCGCCGCGGCGCTCGTCGTCATCGGCGCGATGATGATGCAGAACGCGCGGCACGTGGACTGGGGCGACCGCTCGGTGGCCATCCCGGTCTTCCTCACGGTCGCCCTGATGCCGTTCACCTACTCCATCACCGCCGGCGTCGGTGCCGGCGTCATCGCCTACACCGCCATCAAGGTGGCACAGGGGAAAGCGCGGGAACCCGGAGCGTTCATGTACGCCCTGACCGTCGTCTTCCTCGTCTACTTCTCCCTGCACCCGATCGAGAACTGGCTCGGCGTCCGGTGACGGACACCGCGAGGAGCTGATCAACACCATGCTGGACATCGCCGCCGACCTGCACGAATGGTGCGAACAAGGGCGCGACTTCGCCGTCGCCACGGTGGTGGCCGTCAGCGGCAGCGCTCCCCGGCAGCCGGGGGCCGCGCTCGCCGTCGACGCCGACGGCGAGGCCGTCGGCAGCGTGTCCGGGGGCTGCGTGGAGGGGGCGGTCTACGAGCTGTGCCAGGAGGCGCTGCGCGAGGGCCGCCCCCACCGGGAGACCTTCGGCTACAGCGACGAGGACGCCTTCGCCGTCGGGCTGACCTGCGGCGGTGTGCTGGACGTCCTCGTGGTGCCGGTGCGCTCCGAGGAGCCGTGGCGGCCCGTGGTAGCCGCCGCGGTCGCCTCGGCGGCGTCCGGGCGGACCGGGGCGCTGGCCCGGGTGGTGGACGGGCCGCCGGAGCTGCTCGGGCAGGCCCTGCACGTGTGCTCCGACGGTGCCGCCGCCGGCACGCTGGGCGGCGATCCCGCCCTGGACCGTGCGGCGGCCGCGCAGGCCCGCGCCCTGCTGGACGCGGGCCGCACCGGCGTCGTCGACATCGCCGCGGACGGCTCGGTCACCCCGGGGCCGGGCGGGCTGTGCGGGCCGGTGGTGAAGGTGCTCGTGGAGACCCGGGTGCCGGCGCCGCGGATGCTGGTCTTCGGGGCCATCGACTTCGCCGCCGCCCTGGTGAACGCAGGGGCGTTCCTCGGGTACCGGGTCACCGTGTGCGACGCGCGGCCCGTCTTCGCCACCGCCGCCCGCTTCCCGGCCGCCGACGAGGTCGTCGTCGAGTGGCCGCACCGCTACCTCGAGCGCACCGAGGTCAACGGCCGCACGGTCGTGTGCGTGCTCACCCACGACGCCAAGTTCGACGTGCCGCTGCTGGAGCGCGCGCTGCGGCTGCCCGTCGCCTACGTCGGCGCGATGGGCTCGCGCCGCACGCACCTGGACCGGCTCGCCCGGCTGCGCGAGGCGGGGCTCGGCGACGTCGAACTGGCCGCTCTGCACTCACCGATCGGCCTCGATCTGGGCGCGCGCACGCCGGAGGAGACGGCGCTGTCCATCGCGGCCGAGATCGTCGCCGCCCGGCGCGGCGGCACCGGACGCCCGCTGACCGGCGCCCACACGCCCATCCACCGTGACGACGCGCCGCCGCCCGCACCCGGCCGGCTGGGTTCGGCGGCCTGAGAGGCCGGGCCGGACACGACGGATGCCCGTCACCCCAGCGGGGTGACGGGCATCCGTGCGAAGTCGTCGGCTCAGTACGCCGAGTCGACGTTGTCGATCGAACCGTACATGTCCGCCGCGTAGTTGCAGGCGGCGACGATGTTCGCGACCGGGTCGTACTGGCTCCAGGCGGTGCCGGCGACGTGGTAGGCGTCGAAGGTCGGCTTGATGACCTGCAGCAGACCGATGGACGGCGTGCCGTTCTGGGCGTTGATGTCCCAGTTGTTGATGGCGTTCGGGTCGCCGCCGGACTCCCGCATGATGTTGCGGTGGATGCCCTCGTAGGTGCCCGGAATGCCCTTCTCGTGCATGATGTCCAGCGCCTCGTTGATCCAGCCGTCCAGGTTGTCCGGGTAGGACGAGGAGGAGGACTGCTCGGAGGTGTTCTGGGCGGTCTGGTCGGCCGACTGCTGAGGGGCGGGGGTGCTCGGCTGGGCCGGGGCCTGGGAGGCGCTGAGGGTCAGCTCCTCGCCGGGGAAGATGAGGTTCGGGTTCGAACCGACGGTCTCCTTGTTGGCCTGGTACAGCGACTGCCAGCCGCCCTCGACGTCGTGCGCGTTGGCGATCTTGAACAGGCTGTCGCCGCTGACGACGGTGTAGCTCTCCTCGGCCGCGTCCTGCGAGGTCTGCGCGGCGGCCTGGGAGGCCGCCTTCGCCTGCGCCGGAGCGTGCTGGGCGGTGGCCGGGGCGGCGGCGTGCGCGCTGCCCGCGGTCAGCAGCGGCGCGGCGATGCCGGCGCCGCCGGCGGCGACCACCATGGAGATGCGGGAGATACGACGGGTGATGAGGCTCGCCTGACGGTGGCGTCCACGGGACATAGGTGTGCTTCCTCTCCTACGCCTGCGAGGTGAGCTGTCGGATTCGGGCGAGAGTCACTACCCGGCCATTCCACTGATGCGCCGTCAGGCCATCAGGGGCATGGCTTCACCCCAAGCCGGCCACGAATGTGCGGCACGGCACTTACCTGGTTCCCCCGCTCCTGCCCTTTGGCTGCGAGTCTCCGATACCGGGCGGCAGGATTCGGCGTTCCCGGTGATTCGGGCATCCGCCATTCGGTGACGGAAGCGGGGCTACATAAACACGAGGAATTCAGTGGGGACAAGTTGCGGGTATGGCCGAGTTCGCGGCCCGTCGCCCGGACGGCGCAATTTGCGTACGCAATGCAGTGGATCATTTTCCGTGCGTGAGAGCGCCTTCCGAGATCGAATTCCTAATCCCCTTTCTTTTCAGGGGACTTGGCCCCGACGCGGGAGGTGCGTCGTTGGTTGCATCACATGTCCGACTTGCGGTGTGACTCCGAGCACAGCGCAGGGGTGCCATATCCGCCGATGTCCGTTTCGGCCCTTTCGTCGGGTCGGCCTGACGTGTCGTCGGCTCGCCGCCCGGGGAGGATGCCGGCATGACGCCGCTCCAGCCGCCCGCGGACCGGGTGCGCGTGACCCACACCGCCCACCTCGCAGCGGACGAACTACGGGCGATCAGGGCTTTGCTGGACGACGCCTTCGCCGGCGGCCCCGACGGCGACTCCGGGCGCGGTCACGGCGCCGCCGTGATGGCCGCCCTCAGCGGCCCGTCGCGCCGTCGATGCGCTCGCGGAGCAGGTCGGCGTGCCCGGTGTGCCGGGCGTACTCGGCGATCAGGTCCACCAGCAGCCAGCGCAGCGTGATCGTCTTCCCCTGTTCGGTCGTCCCCGTCGTCTCCAGGGACGGCGCCGCGGCGACGATCTCCCGCGACTTCTCGCACTCCGCCCGCCAGACGGCCAGCGCCTCGGCCGGGTCGCCGTCCAGGTCGTCGAAGTCCTGGTTCGGGTCCTCGTCGGTGTAATACAGCAGCGGCACCTCACGGTGCCCGGCGAACTGCCGCTGGAACCACCAGCGCTCCACCCCCGCGAGGTGTCGCAGGATGCCGTGCAGACTCAGTCCGGACGGCTCGATGGACTTGTCCGAGAGCCGCTCCGGCGGCACACCGGCGCACTTGAGCGCGAACGTCTGCCGGTGCCATTCCAGGAAGGCGACCAGCGTCTCGCGCTCGCCGGCCTCCCGCGGCGGTTCGGCCCGGGAACCGGCGGCCCACTCCGGCGAGAAATGCTGCGGCGTGGACTGCTGCGGTGTGTTCTGCGTCATACCCGGAGTCTGTCACCGCCCACTGACACCGCCCGCCGGTCACGAGGACGCGCGCAGCG
>DASSBO010000346.1:0-3091 GCA_035698655.1 Streptomyces sp. | reverse complement strand
TGGAAGACGAACCCGAAGTCCGCCCGGCGCAGGGCGCTGCGCCGGGCGTCCGGCAGTGCGGACAGCTCCTCGTCGCGGTAGTGCACGCTGCCCTGGTCCGGGGAGACGATGCCGGCCAGGCAGTGCAGCAGCGTCGACTTGCCCGAGCCCGACGGGCCCATGACGGCGACGACCTCGCCGGCGTGCAGCGAGAAGTCGGCGCCCGCGAGGGCGGGGGTCGCGCCGTAGGACTTGTGCAGGCCCCTGGCCTGCAGCAGCGGGGTGGCGGCGGGTGCGTCGCTCATGAGCGCACCGCCTTCGCCAGCCGTTCCAGGCGGGCGGCGGCCGTCTCCAGCCAGCGCAGGTCCGCCTCGAGGTGGAACAGCGCGTGGTCGCAGATCAGCTGGTCGGCCAGGTCGCCGCTCTGCTTGCGGCGCGTCAGCTCGCGCATCAGCCGCAGGTGTTCGGCCTGCTGGGTGTCGAGCAGCCCGGCCGCGTCCCGCTCGGTGAGCAGCGCGAGCACGACCTTCGTGTACAGGACGCTCTGCAGGTACGGCTCCGGCTTCTCCGGCCTGCCGAGCCACTCTTCGACGTCGGTGACGCCGGCTGCCGTGATGGCGTAGCGCTTGCGCTCGGGGCCGCCGCCCGGCTCGATGCCGTCGACCTCGACGAGGCCGTTCTTCAGCAGCCGGGACATCGTCGAGTAGACCTGCCCGTAGTGCAGTTGCCGGTCGTGCCCGAACCGCTGGTCGAAGGCCCGCTTGAGGTCGTAACCGTGACTCGGCCCGGACTCCAGGAGCCCGAGCAGGGTGTGACTGATGGACATGCGAGGACACTACACTACGTGTATACACACGGTGTAGAGAGGACGTCTGCCGTCCCGTCAGCCGTCCTGGACCAGACGGACGGGCAGGTCGCTGAGCGCCCGGCGCAGCGCGCCGGCGAGGGCGACGAACTCGCCGCCGCGCGCCGAACCGGTGCGCATCGCCAAGGCGATGCGGCGGGACGGCGCCGGGGACGCGAACTCTCCCGTCGTCAGCTGCCCGGAGCGCCCGGTCTCCACCTGCAGGGCGGTGCGGGGCAGCAGCGTGACGCCCAGGCCGCCGGCGACCAACTGCACCAGCGTGGAGAGCCCGGCCGCGCTGGTGTGCACGGACGCGCTGTCGGCGCGGCCGGCCTCGCGGCAGACGTCGAGCGCCTGGTCGCGGAGGCAGTGGCCCTCCTCCAGCAGCAGCAGATCCACATCGCGCAGCGCTTCGATCGGCAGGTCCGTGCGCCCGGCGAACTCGTGGCCGCTGGGCATGACGAGGGCGAAGTCCTCGTCGAAGAGCGGCAGTTCCGTGACGCCGGGCGCGCCGAGCGGCACCGCGAGCAGCAGCACGTCCAGCCGGCCGCCGGCCAGGCCGTCCAGCAGCGAGGCGGTCTGCTCCTCGTGCACCTGCAGCCGCAGGTCCGGGTACCGGCTGTTCACCAGGCGCAGCACGGTGGGCAGCAGGTACGGCGCGCAGGTGGGGATGATGCCCAGGCGCAGCAGCCCGGTGAACGGCGCGCGGACCGCCTCGGCCTCCTCCAGCAGGTCGGCCACGGAGTCGAGCACGTCCTTGGTGCGCACGGCGAGCCGTGCGCCGGCGGGGGAGAGCAGTACCTTGCGTGTCGTACGCTCCAGCAGTTGCACTCCCAGCGTCTCCTCCAGCGCCGCGACGGCGCCGGACAGCGCGGGCTGGCTCATGCCGATGGCGCTCGCCGCCTCCCGGAAGTGCAGATGTTCGGCGACGGCGGCGAAGGCGCGCAGTTGGGAGAGCGTCGGGCGGCGTTCGGCATGCGGGGTATTGATAGGTTTCTCCAATCGACACGGCCAAGGGTAACGATTTTTGCGATCAATGCCCGGTGTGGCACTGTGGGTGCAGTCCAACCCCTGGGTAATGCCCGCAATCCGGGCGTTCCCGCCTGTGCAAGGAGAGTTTGTGCTCACTGTCGGTGACAAGTTCCCCGCGTTCGACCTGACCGCCTGCGTCTCCCTCGAGAAGGGCAAGGAGTTCGAGCAGATCAACCACAAGACCCACGAGGGCAAGTGGAAGATCGTCTTCTTCTGGCCGAAGGACTTCACCTTCGTCTGCCCCACCGAGATCGCGGCCTTCGGCAAGCTGAACGAGGAGTTCGCCGACCGCGACGCGCAGATCCTGGGCGTCTCCGGTGACAGCGAGTTCGTCCACCACGCCTGGCGCAAGGACCACGACGACCTGCGCGACCTGCCCTTCCCGATGCTCGCGGACTCCAAGCACGAGCTCATGCGGGACTGCGGCGTCGAGGGCGAGGACGGCTTCGCCCAGCGCGCGGTCTTCATCGTGGACCAGAACAACGAGATCCAGTTCACCATGGTGACCGCCGGCTCCGTCGGCCGTAACCCCAAGGAGGTCCTGCGGGTGCTCGACGCCCTGCAGACCGACGAGCTGTGCCCCTGCAACTGGAGCCAGGGCGACGAGACCCTCGACCCCGTCAAGCTGCTGGCCGGTGAGTGATCAGTCATGGCTCTCGCTGACCTGAAGTCGGCACTGCCCGACTACGCCAAGGACCTCAAGCTCAACCTCGGCTCCGTCATCGGCAACTCCGAGCTGCCGCAGCAGCAGCTGTGGGGCACCGTCCTCGCCTGCGCGATCGCGTCCCGCTCGAAGCTCGTGCTGCGCGAGCTGGAGCCCGAGGCGCGCGAGGAGCTCACCCCGGAGGCGTACACCGCCGCCAAGTCGGCCGCCGCCGTCATGGCGATGAACAACGTCTTCTACCGCACGCGTCACCTGCTCTCCGACCCGGAGTACGGGACGCTGCGTGCCGGGCTGCGGATGAACGTCATCGGCAACCCCGGCGTGGAGAAGGCCGACTTCGAGCTGTGGTCCCTCGCGGTGTCCGCGATCAACGGCTGCGGCCAGTGCCTCGACTCGCACGAGCAGGTGCTCCGCAAGGCCGGCCTGGACCGCGAGACGATCCAGGAGGCTGTGAAGATCGCCGCGGTGATCCAGGCCGTCGGCACGACGCTGGACGCCGAGGCGGCGCTGACCGACTGACCGGTCCGGCCCACGACGCCCGAAGGGCGGCTCCCCGCCGGGGAGCCGCCCTT
>DASSBO010000345.1:0-2031 GCA_035698655.1 Streptomyces sp. | reverse complement strand
CGAGCAGGCGGCCAAGGCGGTGGCCAAGCGCGCCGAGCTGCCCGAGCTCACCCACGTCGTGGTCATCGACCCGGAGGGCGTGGAGACCGACGACTTCGTGATCACCCTCACCGAACTGGAGAAGCGCGGTGCCGCCCGGCTCCAGCAGGAACCGGAGGTGATCAAGGAGCGGGTCGCGGCGATCACCAGGGACCAGCTCGCCACCCTCATCTACACCTCCGGCACCACCGGCCGGCCCAAGGGCGTGCGGCTGCCGCACGACTGCTGGTCCTACATGGCCAAGGCGATCGCCGCCACCGAGCTGGTGACCAGCGAGGACGTGCAGTACCTGTGGCTGCCGCTCGCGCACGTCTTCGGCAAGGTGCTCACCGCCGGGCAGGTCGAGGTCGGGCACGTCACCGCCGTGGACGGCCGTATCGACAAGATCATCGAGAACCTGCCGGTCGTGCAGCCGACGTACATGGCGGCCGTCCCGCGCATCTTCGAGAAGGTCTACAACGGCGTGGCCGCCAAGGCGCGGGCCGGCGGCGGTGCCAAGTACAAGATCTTCAAGTGGGCGGCCGGCGTGGCCCGGGAGTACGCCCAGGTCTCGCAGGACAACTTCCGCCGCACCGGCGTGGCCTCCGTGCCGAGCGGACTGCGCACCAAGCACGCGGTCGCCGACCGGCTGGTGTACGGCAAGATCAAGGAGGCATTCGGCGGCAACCTGCGGGCCTGCGTCTCCGGCTCCGCCGCGCTCGCCCCCGACATCGGCTACTTCTTCTCCGGCGCCGGCATCCACATCCTGGAGGGCTACGGCCTGACGGAGTCCAGCGCCGCCAGCTTCGTCAACCCCGGCGAGTCCTACCGGACCGGCACCGTCGGCAAGCCGCTGCCCGGCACCGAGGTGCGCATCGCCGACGACGGCGAGATCCTGCTGCGCGGCCCGGGCATCATGCAGGGCTACCACGGGCTGCCGGAGAAGACGGCCGAGGTGCTGGAGGAGGACGGCTGGTTCCACACCGGTGACATCGGCGAACTCTCGGCCGACGGCTACCTGCGCATCACCGACCGCAAGAAGGACCTCATCAAGACCTCCGGCGGCAAGTACGTCGCACCGGCCGAGGTCGAGGGCCAGTTCAAGGCGATCTGCCCGTTCGTCTCGAACATCCTGGTGCACGGCGGCGGCCGGAACTTCTGCACCGCGCTCATCGCCCTCGACGAGCCGTCCCTGCTGGAGTGGGCCGGCGAGCGGGAGTCCCTCAAGGGCAAGCCGTACGCCGAGGTCGTCGCCTCCGACGAGGTCCGCGAGATGGTCCAGGGCTACGTCGACCGGCTCAACGAGGGCCTGCAGCGCTGGCAGACGATCAAGAAGTTCCGCGTCCTGCCGCGCGACCTGGACATCGAGCACGGCGAGCTGACCCCCAGCCTCAAGCTCAAGCGCCCGGTCGTGGAGAAGGAGTACGGCTCCCTCATCGAGGAGATGTACGCCGGCGCCCGCGAGGCCTGAGGGCCGATCCGGAAACGAGCCGCCGTCGGGGAGAATGGGAGGCATGCCCTCCGCACTCCCCGACGGCGAGCCCGTGCCGTACGACGGCGCGCTGCCCGCTCACGCCCTGGACGCCGCGGCCGGCCGCCCGCTCGGCTTCTACCTGCACGTGCCCTACTGCGCGACGCGCTGCGGCTACTGCGACTTCAACACCTACACGGCGAGCGAGCTGCGCGGCTCCGGCGGCGCCCTGGCCTCCCGTGAGAACTACGCCGACACGCTGGCGGCGGAGGTCCGGCTGGCGCGCACGGTGCTGGGCGACGACCCGCGGCCGGCGCAGACCGTCTTCGTCGGCGGCGGCACCCCCACGCTGCTGCCCGCCGAGGACCTGGGGCGGATGCTGGACGCCGTGCGGCAGGAGTTCGGCCTGGCCGACGACGCCGAGATCACCACCGAGGCCAACCCGGAGACCGTGGACCGGGAGTCGCTGGAGCGGCTGCGGGCGGCCGGCTTCACCCGGATCTCCTTCGGCATGCAGAGCGCCCGCCGGCACGTGCTGAGCG
>DASSBO010000344.1:0-3459 GCA_035698655.1 Streptomyces sp. | reverse complement strand
GCCGTCCAGGAGGGCGCACCGCCGCACCGGCCGGTGATGGGCCGGCCGGCCGGCGCGCACCACCACACGCACAACCACACCGTCCCCGCCCGGCCGTGACGGACCAGCAGACGGCTCCGGTCGCCCCCGCCCCGGCCGCCGCGCCCTTCCCCACGGGCACGGCGGGCTGCCGCGTCACCGTGCACGGCGTCGTGCAGGGGGTGGGCTTCCGCCCGTTCGTCTACACACTCGCCACCGAACTCGGACTGTCCGGCTTCGTCGCCAACACCGGCGAGGGCGTCGTCACCGAGGCCGAGGGCACACCGGCCGCACTCGACGCGTTCTGCGCCCGCATCGGCACGGACGCGCCCCCGCTCGCCGTCGTCGAGTCCGTCACCCGGCGAGAGACACCGCCCACCGGGCGCAGCGGCTTCACCATCGACACCTCCCACGCGAGGTCCGGCGGGCGCACCCTGGTCTCACCCGACACGGCCACCTGCCCCGCCTGCCTGGCCGAGCTGCGCGACCCGGCCGACCGGCGCCACCGCCACCCCTTCGTCACCTGCACCCACTGCGGGCCCCGGTTCACCATCGTCACCGGCCTGCCCTACGACCGGGCCAGCACCACCATGGCCGGCTTCCCGCTGTGCGCCCGCTGCGCCCGGGAGTACGAGGACCCCGGCGACCGCCGCTTCCACGCCCAGCCGGTCGCCTGCCACGACTGCGGCCCCCGGCTGCGGCTGCTCGCCGACGGCGTCGAGAGCCGCGAACCGATGGCCGAGGCACGCCGCCTGCTGGCCGCCGGCCGGATCCTCGCCGTCAAGGGACTGGGTGGCTACCACCTGGCCTGCGACGCCGAGAACGACACCGCCGTGCGACTGCTGCGCCGGCGCAAGAACCGCGGCGACAAACCCTTCGCCCTGATGGCCCGCGACCTGGCCGACATCCGCCCGCTGGTCCGCGTCACCGACGCCGAGGCCGCGCTGCTGACCGGCGAGCGCCGCCCCATCGTGCTCCTGCGCCGCCACCTGAGCGGCCCGCCGCAAGCCGGGGCGCCGGCGCTCTCCGACGCCGTCGCGCCCGGCAGCGCCGACCTGGGCGTCATGCTGCCCTACACCCCGTTGCACCACCTGCTGCTCGGCCTGCCCGGCGACCCGCCCGGGCCGCGACTGCTCGTGATGACCAGCGGCAACCTGGCCGGCGAACCCATCGCCACCGACGACGAGGAGGCGCTGCGCCGGCTGAAAGGCCTGGCCGACGCCTGGCTGCTGCACGACCGCCCCATCCACGTGCCGTGCGACGACTCCGTCGTGCGGGTCGTGGACGGCGAGCCGCTGCCGCTGCGCCGCTCCCGCGGCTACGCGCCCTTCCCGCTGACCCTGCCCTTCCACGTCCCGCCCACCCTCGCCGTCGGCGGCGACCTGAAGAACACCTGCTGCCTGGGGGACGACCGCCACGCCTGGCTCTCGGCGCACATCGGCGACATGGACGACCTCGCCACCCTCACCGCCTTCGACCACGCCAGAAGTCACCTCGAGCACCTCACCGGCACGCGTCCGCGCGCCCTGGCCGCCGACCGCCACCCCGGCTACCGCTCCGCGCAGTGGGCCCGGCGGCACGCCGACGGCCGCCCGCTGCACCACGTCCAGCATCACCACGCCCACATCGCCTCCGCCATGGCCGAGAACGGCCTGAGCGCCCAGGCCGCCGTCATCGGCGTCGCCTTCGACGGCACCGGCTACGGAGACGACCGGGCCGTGTGGGGCGGGGAGTTCCTCATCGCGGGCTATCAGGCCCACCGGCGTTTCGCCCACCTGCGCTACGCGCCGCTGCCGGGGGGGGCCACCGCGGTGCGCCGCCCCTACCGGATGGCGCTGGCCCACCTGCACGCCGCCGGGCTGCCCTGGGACGATGACCTGCCCTGCGTGACGGCCTGCCCGCCCGACGAACGCGCCGTCCTGGCCCGGCAGCTCCAGCGCGGCCTGGGCTGCGCCGAGACCTCAAGCGCCGGCCGCCTCTTCGACGCCGTCGCCTCGCTGGCCGGGATCTGCCACCACTCCGGGTACGAGGCGCAGGCCGCGCTCGAACTCGAGGCGGCCGCCGCAGGCGCCGGGGTGCTGCCGGCCCGCGGCTACTGCTTCGCGCTGCGGCCCTCGGCCACCGGACCGCTGACCGCGGACCCCACGCCGGTGCTGGCCGGTGTCGTCGCCGACCTGCGCCGAGGCGTGCCGCGCGGGCTGATCGCGGCACGCTTCCACCGGTCCCTGGTCACTCTCGTGCGCCGCCTGTGCGCGGCCGCACGGCAACAACACGGCCTGGACACCGTCGCGCTGAGCGGCGGCGTGTTCGCCAACGCCGTGCTCGCCACCGCGTGCGCCGAAGGGCTGCGCCGCGACGGCTTCACCGTCCTGCGGCACCGCCTGGTGCCGCCCGGCGACGGGGGACTGGCACTGGGGCAGCTGGTCGTCGCCGCCCGGACGTCCCCGACCGCCCGCTGACCGCACCCTGACAGACGAGGAGAGACCCATGTGTTTGGCGGTACCCGGCAAGGTGGTGACCATCGAGGAACGCGACGGGACCCGGATGGCCACCGTCGACTTCGGCGGCGTGCTCAAGGACGTCTGCCTGGAGTACCTCCCCGACCTGCAGGTGGGGGAGTACACCATCGTCCACGTCGGTTTCGCGCTGCAGCGCCTGGACGAGGAGTCCGCCCGGCAGACCCTCGAACTCTTCGGCAGCCTCGGTCTCCTCGAGGAGGAGTTCGGCGACCAGTGGGAGCTGGCCGCCCGCGAGCAGGCCGGCACCTCACAGGCGTGCCCCACGGCAACCGCACCGCTCACGCAGGAGGCTGCGCAGTGAAGTTCATCGAGGAGTTCCAGGACCCCGAGCTGGCCCGGCGCCTGCTGGACGACATCCACGCCACCGTCACCCGGCCGTGGGCGCTGATGGAGGTGTGCGGCGGCCAGACCCACTCCATCATCCGGCACGGTCTCGACCAGCTGCTGCCCGACCAGGTCGAACTGATCCACGGACCCGGCTGCCCGGTGTGCGTCACACCGCTGGAGGTCATCGACAAGGCGCTGGCCATCGCCTCCCGGCCCGAGGTGATCTTCTGCTCGTTCGGTGACATGCTGCGCGTCCCCGGCACCGACCGCGACCTGTTCCGGGTCCGCGGCGAGGGCGGCGACGTCCGTGTGGTGTACTCGCCGCTGGACGCCCTGCAGATCGCGCGGGAGAACCCCGACCGGGAAGTCGTCTTCTTCGGCATCGGCTTCGAGACGACGGCGCCGCCCAACGCGATGACGGTCTACCAGGCGCGCAAGCTCGGCATCCGCAACTTCAGCCTGCTGGTCTCCCACGTCCGCGTCCCCCCGGCCATCGAGGCCATCATGACCTCCCCCGACTGCCGGGTGCAGGGCTTCCTGGCCGCCGGTCACGTGTGCAGCGTCATGGGGGTGGGCGAATACCCCGCCCTGGCCG
>DASSBO010000343.1:0-7708 GCA_035698655.1 Streptomyces sp. | reverse complement strand
ACGGCCTCCGTACCCCACCGCCGCGACAGCTTCGGGGCGAGCGGCGAGGCGAGCGCCAGGGTGATGAGCGGGACGGTGGTGACGAGGCCGGCGGCGGTGGCCGTCAGCGCGTAGCCGTCGGTGATCGTGCCGAGGAGAGGGGAGACGCCGGCGAGGGCGGCCCGCATGTTGAGCGAGGCCAGGACGACGCCGAGCAGCACCAGCGCCGGATGCGCGCGCAGCCGCCGCCGGGCGGCGGCGACCGGCGGCGCGGGGGCGAGCGCCTCCTCGGCGTCGATCAGTTCGTCGGATATGAGGCCTTCCGGGCTGCGTCCGGTCATGGAGGGGGTGGTGCCTTTCGGTGGTGCAAGTGGGTGGTGCAGGCGGTGGTTCAGGCAGGGGTTCAGGCGAGCAACTGCTCGACGACCCGCATCGGCGTCGTCAGCAGGTCGCGCGCAGCCTGCTCGGCGGTGGCCGGGTCGCCGGAGGCGATGGCGTCGAGGACGACCTGGTGGTCGTGCTGCACGATCGGCGGCATGTCGGCGTCCCGGAGAGCGGCGACGAGCGCGTCGTGCACGGAGCCGCTGAACCACCGGTAGGTGGCGGCGAGCGCCGCGTTGTGCGCGGCCTCGACGACGGCGGTGTGGAACGCGATGTCGTGCTCGGCGTACAACTCGTGCCCGGACTGCTCGTGCTCAGCCTGCGCCGCGAGGGCGGACCGCAGTCGCTCCAGGTCGGCAGGGGTGTGCCGGGTGGCGGCGAGCCGTGCGCCCTCCGTCTCCAGCGCGATCCGCACCTCCAGCACGTCCCGGATCCCGGCGCGCTGCACGTCCCGGACGACGGCGCCCGGGTCGGTGGCGGAGACGACGAAGGTGCCGTTGCCCTGCCGCGACTCCAGCTGCCCGGCGTGCACGAGGACACGCACGGCCTCGCGGACGGTGTTCCGGCCGACGCCCAGCTCGGCAGCGAGTGCGTGCTCGGTGGGGATGCGCGCGCCGACGGGCCACTCACCGGCGGCGAGCTGCTCGCGCAGCGCACCGACGACGGTGTCGACGAGGGACTGCCGCCCTGCGGCCTTCAACGCCACGACGTCTGCTTCCTGAGATACCGGGTCACCCGGTCATCCTACAACTTCGCAGAACGGTTGCCCGCCGTCCGCTCGCGAACGGCGGGCAACCGCTGACGATCAGCTGACGTGCCGCTCCAGCGGGCAGCCGTGCGGCTGCTGCAGGTGATCGGCGAGGCGGCTGCTCATTGCGCAGACGACGCGCTCGGTGTTCTCCAGCCGCCGGTCGACCCGCTCCAGCCGGACGGACATCCGATGGATGACCGGGCCCAGCTCACGCAGCGTGTGCCCGACGTCCTGGACAGCGGACTCGAGAACGGTGACCCGCGCCGGCAGCGACGCGAGCGTCGCCTGCGACGGCATCCGGGCCCCCTCCTCGACGTCGAGCAGGTACGCCCTCACCCGCCGCGCGACCTCGCTGTCCCGCAGCAACATCGCCACGTTCAGCACGGTGCGCCGGGTGTAGACGGCCAGCTGTGCCCGGTGCGACGAGTTATCCACAGGCCGCTCGGGAGTAAACCTCAGAATGAGGTTTTGATATTGGTGCAGGTCAGAGCCTCGCAGGACGCGGAGGCCGCTCTCGGTGAGCTCGTCGCGGTGGCGGTCGAGCAGGTTATTCACAACCGTCGCGCCGACCTCGAAGTACGCGGCGACGTCGCGGGTCGTGGCGTGGACGCCGTCGGGCGACAGCGCGAGCGTCTTGACCTTGTCGAGCACGTCGACGCGGTGATTCAGGCCGGAGCGCATGCTGCGCGACTCCAGCAGGACGGTTTCGGTGTACACGAAAGTCCCCTCCTGGGGTGGTTTCGGACATGGCAGATGAAAGGCCCAGTCACCTCGGGCCGCCAGGTGTCCGTATCCAGGAGCCAGGAGCGGAGATCAGCTCATGTATGCCACTACTGCACTACCGGGGAGGCCTGTCATCAGGCCGCCGGCCACCACCACTTCACGTTCTCTCGTCGCCACGTACCCGCATCGCCTCCGCGCACCTTTTCCAACGAGCGCACAGTCATACGGTCACGGTCGGGTGGGGCGCCGAAGTTATCCACAGGGGGCGGCTTTGAGACCTTCACCTTGAAGGTCTCAAAAATCGGTCACTCAACCAGCAGTTTTTCCAGCGTCACCGCGACGCCGTCCTCGTCGTGGCCGGACGTCACCTCGTCGGCCACCGAGCGGAGCTCCTCGTGGGCGTCGGCCATCGCCACGCCGTAGGCGGCCCAGGCGAACATCGGGATGTCGTTCGGCATGTCGCCGAACGCGATCGTCTTCGACGCGTGTGCGCCAAGGCGGCGGGCCGCCATCTTCAGGCCCTTGGCCTTGTTCAGGCCCAGCGGAACCAGTTCGACGATGCCCGGCCCCGACAGCAGCACGCCCACCAGGTCACCGGCCAGCCGCTGCGCGGCCTGCGCCAGTTCATCGTCGCTCAAGTCAGCATGCTGCAGGTACAGCTTGTTCAGCGGTGCCGCCCAGAGTTGAGCCGCCTCGCCGACGTACCGGGCCGGCAGCCGGCCGCCCCGCTCTGCGAAGCCCGGTCCGATCAGCACCTCGCCGTCGACGCCGTCCAGCGCCGCGGCCATCGCCAGCGGGCCGAGCTCCGCCTCGATCTTGGCCACGGCCAGCCCGGCGAGCTGCCGGTCCAGCGTGACCGAGGTGAGCAGGCGCTGCTCACCCGCGTGATAGACCTGCGCGCCCTGGCAGCACACCGCCAGCCCGTCGTAGCCGAGGTCGTCGAGGATGTGTTTCGTCCACGGCACGGACCGCCCGGTCACCACGATGTGCGCCGCCCCCCGGTCGGCGACCGCCTTGAGTGCGGCCCGGGTGCGGGCCGACACCGACTCGTCGGAGCGCAGCAGCGTCCCGTCGAGGTCGGTGGCGACCAGCTGGTACGGAAAGCCGCTCACTTCTCGACCGGCTCCAGTACCTCGCGGCCGCCCAGGTAGGGGCGCAGCACCTGAGGCACCCGCACCGAGCCGTCGCTGAGCTGGTGGTTCTCCAGGATCGCGACGATCGTGCGCGGTACGGCGCACAGTGTGCCGTTGAGCGTGGCGAGCGGCTGCACCTTCTTGCCGTCGCGCATCCGCACCGACAGCCGGCGGGCCTGGAACTCGTTGCAGTTGGACGTCGAGGTCAGCTCGCGGTACTTGCCCTGGGTGGGGATCCACGCCTCGCAGTCGTACTTGCGGGAGGCCGAGGAGCCCAGGTCGCCGGTGGCGACGTCGATCACCTGGAACGGCAGCTCCAGGCTCGTCAGCCACTGCTTCTCCCACTCCAGCAGCCGCCGGTGTTCGGCGTCGGCGTCCTCCGGGGCGATGAAGGTGAACATCTCCACCTTGTCGAACTGGTGAACGCGGAAGATGCCGCGGGTGTCCTTGCCGTACGAGCCGGCCTCGCGGCGGAAGCACGGGGAGAAGCCGGCGTACCGCAGCGGCAGCCGGTCCGCCTCGATGATCTCGTCCATGTGGTAGGCGGCGAGCGGCACCTCGGACGTGCCGACCAGGTAGTAGTCGTCCTGTTCGAGGTGGTAGACGTCCTGCGCGGCCTGGCCGAGGAAGCCGGTGCCCTCCATGGCGTGCGGCTTGACCAGCGCCGGGGTGAGCATCGGCGTGAAGCCTGCTGCTGTTGCCTGGGCGATCGCCGCGTTGACCAGGGCCAGCTCCAGGAGGGCGCCGACGCCGGTCAGGTAGTAGAAGCGGGCGCCGGAGACCTTGGCTCCGCGTTCGGTGTCGATCGCGCCGAGCAGCCGGCCGAGCTCGAGGTGGTCCTTCGGCTCGAAGCCCTCCTGGTCGAAGTCCCGCTTGGTTCCGAGCGTCTCGAGGACGGTGAAGTCGTCCTCGCCGCCGACGGGGACGTCCGGGTGCACGATGTTGCCGAGCCTGAGCAGCAGCTGCTGCGTCTCCTCGGCTGCCGCGTCCTGCTCGGCGTCCGCGGCCTTGACCGCTGCGGACAGTTCGCCGGCCTTCTTGAGCAGCTCGGCCTTCTCCTCGCCCTGGGCCTTGGGGATCTGCTTGCCGAGCTGCTTCTGCTCCGAGCGCAGGTTGTCGAAGCGGACACTGGACGACCTGCGCCGCTCGTCGGCGGAGAGCAGTGCGTCGACGAGGTCGACGTCCTCTCCACGGGCGCGCTGGGAGGCGCGCACACGGTCCGGGTCCTCACGAAGCTGGCGAAGGTCAATCACCCCGTCAGGGTACCGTGCGGACCGGCCACGATCGATGCGTTATCCCATTCTGCGCAGGTATGCCCTTTTTGGTGCATAGCGGGAATAGCGGAAACTCCCCACCCAGTCGGGCGCCTGCTGGGCGTCGTGGAATGCGGCATCCGGCCGCCGGTGCCTGTCGGGCGGGGCGAACGGCCGCTGCCGGGCGGGAGTTGGCGCCGATGTTTTCCACAGGCAACCAACCCGTCCGACATCTTTTCCACAGGGCTTTCCTGCAGGTTGTGGAAAACGGGGAAGATCAATTGACGGGCCGTCGGTGACGGTGCAGGATTCCCGCCTCGTCCGGAAATACACACTCGTTCGAGCGGGTTTGCCTCACCCTAACGAGTTGATCAACGGAATTAGGCTGACGGAGTGCGATCTGCGGCTCTTAGTCGGCTCTTGCGGTCTGCATAGCTCTTTGTCGACTCCGTCCGTTTTGTCGCACGTCTTGTGCACACCCTGGTTCGGCGGCCTGTGGATAACTCTGTGGACAACTGAAGGCTGCCCCGGTGGACGGGCGTCGGACGCCCGGAAGGCCCTGCTCAGGCGCGGCCGTCCAGACAGCGCGCCAGCCAGTCCGACGCCGCCAGGAACTCCTCGTCCGTCGTCCCCGGACGCAGCGCCGGGCGCACCTCGTCCGCCCTCGGGTACGACCCGAGGAAGCGCACCTCGCGGCAGGCCCGCTTCAGCCCGGTCAGCACGTCGCCCACCCGGCGGTCCGAGACGTGCCCCTCGCAGTCCACCGAGAAGCAGTACAGGCCCATGCCCTCCCCGGTCGGCCGGGACTCGATCCGCATCATGTTGACGCCCCGCGCCGCGAACTCCTGCAGCAGTTCCAGCAGCGCACCCGGGTGGTCCTCACGCAGCCACATCACCACCGAGGTCTTGTCCGCCCCGGTCCGGGCAGCCGGCCGCGCCGGGCGGCCCACCAGCACGAACCGCGTCACCGCGTTCTGCGCGTCGTGGATGCCGGTGACCAGCGGCTCGAGGCCGTAGGTCGCCGCGGCGAACTCGCCGGCGAAGCCGGCGTCGTACCGGCCCTCCTGCACCAGGCGCGCACCGTCGGCGTTGGAGGCCGCCGACTCCCACTGCGCGTCCGGCAGGTGCTGCGCGAGCCATTTGCGCACCTGCGGCTGGGCGACGGGGTGGCCCGTCACCGTCTTCACGTCCCGCAGCGCCGTGCCCGGCCGCACCAGCAGGGCGAAGGCGATCGGCAGCAGCACCTCGCGGTAGATCATCAGCGGCTCGCCGGTCGCCAGCTCGTCCAGGGTGGCGGTGACGCCGCCCTCCACCGAGTTCTCGATCGGCACCAGCGCCGCCCCGGCCTCCCCCGCCCGCACCGCATCCAGCGCGGCCGCCACCGACACCATCGGCACCAGATCACGGGTGGCGGCCTCCGGCAGCGTGCGCAGGGCGGCCTCGGTGAAGGTCCCCTCGGGACCGAGATAGGCATAACGGCTCGCGGGTGACATGCCGCCAGGTTAGGGCCTGTCTCGAATGTCCCGTCTGCGGGATGGCGCCATGCACGCACATCTGCTGCGTTGTCGGGGCTCAGCGCAGCCCGCTGCGCTTTCGCCCCTCCGCCTTGCAGCTGCACGCGCCTGACACCATCCCGCCCGCCCTGCCGGGCGGACGACGCTACATTCGAGACAGGCCCTGTCCGGTTCCGCAGCGCCCCCGTCCGCTCGTCTCAGCTCTCGAACAGGCGTTGCCCCACGTACTCGCCCTTCGCCGGGCCGCCCGGTACCGCGAACAGCGCGCTCGCCTCGTGCCGGATGAAGCGCGAGAGGGCGTCGCCCCGGTCCAGCTTGCGCTGCACCGGCACGAAACCGGTCAGCGGGTCCGCCTGCCAGGCGATGAACAGCAGGCCGGCGTCGGGTGCGCCGTCGTCCCGGAAGCCGTCGTCGTAGGAGAACGAGCGCCGCAGCATCGCCGCGTTGCCGTTCGTCTCCGGTGCGGCCACCCGGATGTGCGCGTTCGCGGCGATCGCCAGGTCGCCGTCCGCTCCGCGCTTGTCCAGGTCCACCTTGGTCTGCTCGCTGCCGCCGGACAGCGGGGCTCCGCTGTCCACCTTCCGGCCGATGACCTCCTCGCGGGCGTGCAGCGACTGCTTGTCCCAGTCGTCGAGCAGCATCCGGATGCGGCGCTGCACCGCGTACGAGCCGTGTGCCATCCACGCCGGGGATCCGCTCGACGGTACGAAGATCCGGTGATCGAAGTCGGCGTCGGACGGCTTGGGGTTGTTGGTGCCGTCCCGCTGGCCCATGAGGTTGCGCAAGGTCATCGGGTGCGGGGTGGCGCCCGGTGTCCGGTTGAAGCCGTTCATCTGCCAGCGCACCCGCGCCGTGCCGCGCGCGTCCTTCTGCAGGGCGCGCAGCGCGTGGTAGGCGACGAGGCCGTCGTCGGCGCCGATCTGCACCCACAGGTCGCCGTTCGACCGCTGCGGGTCGAGCTCGTCCGCGGAGAACTGCGGCAGCGGCCGCAGGGACTCCGGGCGCTGGGAGGTCATGCCGGTGCGGTCGAAGAAGGACCGGCCGAAACCGAAGGTGACGGTCAGCCCGCACGGCCCGGCGTCCAGGGCGACGCCCGTGTCGTCGTGCGGCGGCCGGCCGGCCATCACGTCCTCCGTCGTCCGCGACCAGCGGCGCAGCAGCGCGGCCGCCTGCTTGCGGCCGGTGTCGGCCGCCAGGTCGAAGGCGAGCAGGTGGCCGCGGGCCTGCTGCAGGGTGCGGATGCCGGCCTGGTGGGTGCCGTGGAAGGGCACCTGCTCCGCGCCGACGGACGCCAGTGCGGCGGCGTCGTCGTGCGAGGCGGCCTGCGCGGCCGCGCCGCCCGCCCCGCCGAGCGCCAGGCCGGCGGCGCCGGCCGCGCCGGCGGTGCCCAGCAGGCGGCGGCGGGAGATCCCGCTCTCGCGGTCGTCTGTTGCGTCGTTCATGGTGTGCTGTCCTGCTCAGCCGATCTTCACGGTGGTGGTCTCGGTGATCTCGTCGATGGCGGACGTGCGGACGGTCACGGACACCTGCCATCTGCCGGGGACCGGCAGCAGTATCCGTGCGTCGTGCCAGTGACCGGCGCCGACGTGGCCGGGGGAGACCCGGATCGGGCCGAGGTCCCTGGCCGGAAGGGTGAAGGCCACCCGTACCTCGGGTGCGTCCAGCGGCTTGCCGCCCGGGGCGGACGTGCGCACGTCCAGGGTGTTCTTGCCGGTGCTGCCGGGGGTCAGGGTGAGCTTCGCGGTGCCCTTGCCGTGCGGGCCGCCGGTGTCGAAGGGGACCGACGCGCGCACCGGACCGGAGCGGGCAGGCTGCGCCGCGGCGGCGGTCTCGGCGGTGCGGCCGGGTTCGGTGGCCGTCAGCACGGTGGTGACGGCCAGCACGACGACGGCGACGCCGGCCTCGGCGAGCACGGAGCGGCGCAGCGCGGACCGGCGCGGATCGGCGTCCCGCGCCCGCCGCCGTGCCGCCGTC
>DASSBO010000342.1:0-9700 GCA_035698655.1 Streptomyces sp. | reverse complement strand
CTGGTGATCCGCTTGATCCAACGGCGGCCGAACTCGCCCGCGAAGAAGTCGCCGTCGTACGCCTCGGGGAACTTCACCGGGGAGTCGAGCGAGGCGTCGTAGTGGTAGACCGGGCCGCCCATCGGGGACTCGGAGCCGTCGCCGAACTCGGGGATGGAGTCGCCGTCGTAGTGGATCCACGCGGCGTGCGCCGGCGGCAGGTTCGTCAGGCCGGTGTTGTTCGGCGAGTCGTTGACGGGCGCGGCGCAGTCGTAGCTCGCACCGGAGGCGCCGGTGGCGAAGTCGTACTCGACGTAGGCGTCGTTGTCGCCGGTGCAGTACGGCCAGCCGTAGTTGCCGGCCTCGGTGACGCGGTTGAACTCGACCGGGCCGGCCGGGCCGCGCTGCGGGTCGGCCGCGCCGGCGTCGGGGCCGTAGTCGCCGACGTAGACGATGTCGGTGGCGGGGTCGACGCTGATGCGGAAGGGGTTGCGGAAGCCCATGGCGTAGATCTCGGGCCGGGTCTTCTCGGTGCCGGGCGGGAAGAGGTTGCCCTCGGGGATGTCGTAGGAGCCGTCCGCGTTGACCTTGATGCGCAGGATCTTGCCGCGCAGGTCGTTGGTGTTGCCGGCCGAACGCTGGGCGTCGAAGGCCGGGTTGCGGTCGGCGCGTTCGTCGACGGGGTTGTAGCCGTCGGACTGGAACGGGTTGGTGTCGTCGCCGGTGGACAGCAGCAGGTTGCCCGCGCTGTCGAAGGCGATGTCCCCGCCGACGTGGCAGCAGATGCCGCGCGAGGTCTTCACCTTGAGCACGACCTTCTCGCTGGACATGTCCAGCGTGCCGTCTTCGTTGAGGACGAAGCGGGAGAGCGCGTTGTAGCCGTCGAAGGGCGCGAAGTCGGCGGCGGTGCCGTTCTCGGGGGCGTCGCCGGCGGGGGTGTCCAGCGGCGGCGCGTAGTACAGGTAGACGAACCGGTTCTGCGCGAAGTCCGGGTCGACGCCGACGCCTTGCAGGCCCTCCTCGTCGTGGTTGTAGACGGGCAGGGTGCCCGCGACGGTGGTGGTGCCGCCTGCGTCGGTGTAGTAGACGGTGCCGTCGCGGGAGGTGTGCAGCACCGAGCGGTCGGGGAGCACGGCGAGCGACATGGGCTCGCCGGTCTCGGCGGCGCCCTTGGCGAGGGTGACCTGCTGGAAGTCGGCGGCTGCGGCATCGGTGCCGGCAGCGGGCGCGGCCTGGGCCGGTGCGCCGACGGAGGCGGCGGTGCCTCCGGCCACGAGCAGGGCGGCGGCGAAGGCCGCCAGGGCGGAGCGGAGTCTGCGGGGTTTCCTGTGCACGCGGATCCTCCTGGGAGGAAGGCTGGGGACGATGAGTCGTGGGCCGTTGGTGGTTTGCACAGGCGCGCGCCGTCGCGCCGGACCGTGAGGTCCCGTCAGGCCGCCGAGTGGGTGGCGCTCGTCGAGGGGAGAACCCGGAGGGCTGACGGGAACACAGCTAGGACGGTAGTCAGATTTATCTGGAAGCGGAAGATGTCTGCATCACTTGGCGCGGACTTTTTCTTCGCGCTGGACAAAGAGTCACGGTGCCGCCGACGGGAGTTCACGCATCGTCAGCACTGCCGAAGGCGGAGTCGAACGCGCCGGTGGGCGGCTCGTAGTCGAAGGCACGCAGCCGGCGCAGCGCCTCCGGGGCGCCCTGCAGCCGGTCCATGCCGGCGTCCTCCCACTCGACGGAGACCGGCCCGTCGTAGCCGATGGAGCGCAGCATCCGGAACACGTCCTCCCAGGCGACGTCGCCGTGCCCGGCGGAGACGAAGTCCCAGCCGCGCCGCGGGTCGCCCCACGGCAGGTGGGAGCCCAGCCGGCCGTTGCGGCCGTCCAGGCGCCTGCGCGCCTCCTTGCAGTCCACGTGGTAGATGCGGTCGCGGTAGTCGTAGAGGAAACCGGCCGGGTCCAGGTCCTGCCACACGAAGTGGCTCGGGTCGAAGTTCAGCCCGAAGGCCGGGCGGTGGTCGACGGCCTGCAGCGCACGGGCCGTCGTCCAGTAGTCGTAGGCGATCTCGCTGGGGTGCACCTCGTGCGCGAAGCGCACGCCTTCGGCGTCGAAGACGTCCAGGATCGGGTTCCAGCGCTCGGCGAAGTCGGCGTAGCCGCGTTCGATCATGTGCTCCGGCACCGGCGGGAACATCGCCACCAGGTGCCAGATGGAGGAGCCGGTGAACCCGATGACGGTCTGCACGCCGAACGCGGCGGCCGCGCGGGCGGTGTCGGCCAGCTCGGCGGCGGCCCGGCGGCGCACGCCTTCGGGTTCGCCGTCGCCCCAGATGCGGGCGGGCAGGATGGCCCGGTGCCGCTCGTCGATCGGGTCGTCGCACACCGCCTGGCCGACCAGGTGGTTGGAGATCGCCCAGCACTTCAGGTCGTAGCGCCCCAGCAGTTCGCGGCGCCCGTCGAGGTAGCCGGGCTCGTTCAGCGCCCGGTCCACCTCGAAGTGGTCGCCCCAGCAGGCGAGTTCAAGCCCGTCGTAGCCGAAGTCACGTGCGTGGCGGCACACCTGTTCCAGCGGCAGGTCCGCCCACTGACCGGTGAAGAGGGTGAAGGATCGCGGCATCGGTCTGAGTTCCTCCCTGGTGCGGTACCGGTGTGTAGACGCTGTGCTCGCGTGCGCTGTGCTCCACGGCCGCCAGTACTCGCTGGACGTGCAGTCCGTCGGCGAAGGACGGCCGCGGGTCGTGGCCGTCGGCGACGGCGCACAGCAGGTCGCGGGCCTGGTGGGTGAAGGTGTGCTCGTAGCCGAGGCCGTGGCCCGGCGGCCACCACGCCCCGAGGTAGGGGTGGTCGCCCTCGGTGACCTGGATGCGCCGGAAGCCGCCGTAGGCGGGGTCCTCGCCGTGATCGTGGAAGGAGAGTTCGTTCAGCCGTTCCAGGTCGAAGGCGAGAGAGCCGGCGGTGCCGTTGACCTCGACGCGCAGCGCGTTCTTGCGTCCGGCGGCGACCCGGGTGACCTCGAAGGAAGCCAGCGCCCCGGAGGCGAACCGGGCTCCGAACAGCGCCGCGTCGTCGACGGTGACCGGTCCCAGCTCACCCGAACCGCCGGGCACCGGCCGCTCGCGCACGAACGTCTCGGTCTGCGCGGTGACGCCGGTGATGGTTTCGCCGGCCAGGTGCTGGGCGATGTCGACGGCGTGTGCGCCCAGGTCGCCCAGCGCGCCCGAGCCGGCCCGTTCCCGGCTGAGCCGCCAGGTCAGCGGGTGCTCCGGGTCGACCAGCCAGTCCTGCAGGTAGGCGACCCGCACGTGCCGCACGGTGCCGATGCGTCCGTCACGGATCATGTGGTGGGCCAGCGCGAGCGCGGGGACCCGCCGGTAGTTGAAGCCGACCATGGCCCGCTGGCCCCGTTCCCGGGCGGCCTCGGCCGCCCGGGTCATGGCCTCGGCCTCCGCGACGGTGTTCGCCAGCGGCTTCTCGCACAGCACGTGCTTGCCCGCCTCGAGGGCGGCCAGTGCGATCTCGGCGTGACTCTCGCCGGGGGTGCACACGTCGACCAGCTGGACGTCGTCCCGGGCGATCAGCGCGCGCCAGTCGGTCTCGGCGGCGGCCCATCCCAGGCGGTCGGCCGCCGCCCGCACGGCGGCCGGGTCCCGGCCGCACACTGCGGACATGACGGGGCGCAGCGGCAGGTCGAAGACCCGTGCCACGGTGCGCCAGCCCTGGGAGTGGGCCGCGCCCATGAAGGCGTACCCGACCATGCCGACGCCCAGTGTGGGGGCGGGCGTGGGCGTGGGGGCGGCTTTCGACATGGGGTTCCTCCCTGTCGTGAGACGTCGGTCAGTTGAAGCCGGTGGGCAGGTACCGCTCGACGTTGTCCTTGGTGACGACGGCGGAGTAGCAGGTCAGCGAGGCCGGGATCTCCAGCCCCGCCAGGCCGTCGACGCCACGGTTCTGGCCCAGGGCGCGGGCCAGGTCGATGGCGGAGGCGGCCATGCTCGGCGGGTAGAGGACGGTGGCCTTCAGCACGGAGTCGTCGGCCTGGATGGCCTCCATGGCGTGCCGGGAGCCGGCGCCGCCGACCATGAAGAACTCGTCCCGGCCGGCCTGCTTGATGGCACGCTCGGCGCCGACGCCCTGGTCGTCGTCGTGGTTCCACAGCGCGTCGAAGGAGGGGACCGCTTGCAGGAGCGCGGACATCTTCTGCTGTCCGGACTCGACGGTGAACTCGGCGGCCTGCCGGGCGACCTTCTCGATGTTGGAGTAGTTCTTCAGGGCGTCGTCGAAGCCCTTGGTGCGCTGCCGGGTCAGCTCGAGGTTGTCGATCCCGGCCAGCTCGACGACCTTCGCGTTCTTCTTGCCCTTGAGCTTCTCGCCGATGAAGTGGCCGGCGTTCAGGCCCATTCCGTAGTTGTCACCGCCGACCCAGCAGCGGTAGGCCTGCGGTGAGGCGAAGACCCGGTCGAGGTTGACGACGGGGATGCCGGCACGCATGGCCTTCAGCCCGGTCTGGGTCAGCGCCTTGCCGTCGGCGGGCAGGATGACCAGCACGTCGACCTTCTTGTTGATGAGGGTCTCGATCTGGCCGATCTGCTGAGCGGTGTCGTTGGAGCCCTCGGTGGCCACCAGGGAGACGTCCTCGTACTCCTTGGCGCGGCTCTTGCCCTCCTCGTTGATGGCGTTGAGCCAGCCGTGGTCGGCCTGCGGCCCGGCGAAGCCGATGGTGACGTGCTTGCCCGGCTTGTCGTTCGAGGCCGCCGGCTTCGTCCCGCCCTCCGGCTTCTCGCGCTGGTTGCTGGTGCAGCCGGTGGCCAGCAGCGCGCCGGCTGCTGCGGTGCCGAACAGCAGGCCACGGCGGGAGGCCAACGGTGGAGTCCGGTCTGTGCGTTGCTGCTGAGTCATGAGCTGGTACGCCCCTTCTGGACCAGTACGGCGACGACGATGATGGCGCCCTTGGCGATCTGCTGGACGTCGGTCTGCAGGTTGTTGAGCGCGAACAGGTTGGTGATGGTGGTGAAGACCAGGACACCGAGCACGGAGCCGGTGATGCTGCCGCGGCCGCCGCTGAGCAGCGTGCCGCCGATGATGGCCGCCGCGATGGCGTCGAGTTCGTAGAGATTGCCGTTGGTGTTCTGGCCGGATCCGGTGAGGATGATGAGCATGAAGGCCGCGATGCCGCAGCACAGCCCGGAGAGCAGGTAGAGCATCAGGCGCTGCCGCTTGACCGCGATGCCGGCCAGCCGGGAGGCCTCCGGGTTGCCGCCGACGGCGATGGTGCGGCGGCCGAAGGTGGTACGGCGCAGCAGCAGCCAGCCCAGCACGCTGACGAGGATGAAGATGATCACCAGCGGCGGCACGCCCAGCACGTAGGAGTCGGGCAGCCCGAGTTTCAGGACCGGCTTGACGTCGACGACCTGGGTGCGGCCGTCGCTGATCAGCACGGCCAGTCCGCGGGCGGAGGCGAGCATGGCCAGGGTGGCGATGAAGGGCACCATCGGCCCGTAGGCCACCAGGACGCCGTTGACGAGTCCGCAGCCGACGCCGACGGCGAGGGCGCAGAAGAGGATGCCGACGAGCCCGAACTGCTGGGTGGCCACCGTGGTGGCCCACACCGAGGCGAGGGCGACGATGGCGCCGACGGACAGGTCGATGCCGCCGCCGATGATGACGAAGGTGACGCCGACGGTGACCACGCCGATCACCGAGGCCTGGGTGAGGATGAGCTGCAGGTTGTCGCCGCTGAGGAACTGGGCCGGCTTGGTCAGCCCGCCGACCAGCGCCAGGACGGCGAGCACGGCGAGGAGGGAGACGTGGCGCAGGTCGAGGTGCCTGGCCGCGGCTCTGGCGCGGGAGGCGGCCTTGGGCGGTGCGTCGCCCTTGGCCGTGGCGGTGCTCAACACGACGGGCTTCCTTCCATGACGAGGTCGAGGACCCGGTGCTCGTCGAGCTCGCGGGCGGGGGCGGTGTGCACGACGTCGCCCTCCTTCAGCACCAGCACCCGGTCGGCCAGGCCGAGGACCTCCGGGATCTCGCTGGAGACCAGCAGGACGGCCACGCCCGTGTCGGCGAGCCGGCGGATGAGGGCGTACAGCTCGGACCGTGCGCCGACGTCCACGCCGCGGGTGGGTTCGTCGAGCAGCAGCACCCGGCACTCCCGCAGCAGCCAGCGGGCCAGCACGGCCTTCTGCTGGTTGCCGCCGGACAGGGTGCGCACGGGGCGGTCCGGGTCGTCGGGCTTCATGGACAGTTCGCGCACCCGGGCGTGCGCGGCGGAACGTTCCTGTGTGCGGCGCAGCCAGCCGGCGCGGGAGAAGCGGGACAGGGAGGAGACGGAGACGTTGCGGGTGATGGACTCCAGCATCAGCAGGGCCTGCGCCTTGCGTTCCTCGGGGGCGAGGCCGATTCCGGCGCGGACGGCGGCCGGCACCGAGCCGGGGCGCAGCAGCTTCCCGTCGATCAGGATGCGGCCGGCGGTGGGCTTGCGGGCGCCGTAGAGGGTCTCAAGGATCTCCGAGCGTCCGGAGCCGACCAGCCCGGCCAGTCCGACGATCTCCCCGGCGTGCACCTGGAGGTCGACGGGGGCGAACTCGCCGTCCCGGGTGAGCCCTTCGGCCTGCAGCACGGGCGGGGCGCCGGTGCGCGCGGCGGGGGCCGGCGGCCGGTCGGGGAAGGCGTTGGCGATGTCGCGGCCGGTCATCAGCGAGACGATCCGCGGGGTGTCGGTGGTGGCCGCGGGCAGCCCGCCGGCCGCCACCCGGCCGTCCTTGAGGACGGAGACCCGGTCACCGATGCGCCGGATCTCCTCCAGGCGGTGGGAGATGTAGACGACGGCGACGCCGTCGGCGGTGAGCGCCCCGACGATGCGGAAGAGGTTGTCGACCTCGTCGGGGTCGAGCGCCGCCGAGGGCTCGTCCATGACGATCAGCCGGGCGTCGTGCGAGAGGGCACGGGCCATCGAGACGATCTGCCGCCCGGCGGCGGGCAGTTCGGCCACCGGCCGGCCCGGCGGTATCTCGGGGTGGCCGAGCCGCTCGAGCAGGGAGGCGGTGCGGCGCACCGCCTCGCGCGGCCGAAGGACGCCGCGGCGGGCGATCTCCTGGCCGAGGAAGACGTTCGCGGCGACGGACAGGTGATCCACCAGGTCCAGTTCCTGGTAGATGGTGGCGATGCCCAGCCGCATGGCGGCGACCGGGGTGGGCATGCGCACGGGTTTGCCGTCCCAGGTGATCCGGCCGTCGTCGGGCTGGTGTGCGCCGGCGAGCACCTTGATCAGGGTGGACTTCCCGGCGCCGTTCTGACCGAGGAGGCAGTGCACCTCGCCGGCGTCCACCTCGAGGTCGACGCCGTCCAGGGCACGGACACCGGGAAAGGACTTGGTGATTCCCGACATGGTGAGCAGGGGTGGCATGGCTGGGGGCCTCCGTGCGTGCGGGCAGGGGGTGCCGAGGCAACAGGGACGCGTGGTGCCGGTACTGCTGTGCTGTGCGGGGGGTTGGGTGGAGCGCTTCGGTGGCGGGAGCTGAGGAGCGGAGGGACGTCAGGCCGGGGAGAACAGGTGGTCGCTGATGAGCCGGGCGGCGCCGGTGACTCCGGCGGCGGAGCCCAGTTCGCCGAGGACGATGGGGAGGTTGCCGGTCGCCAGCGGCAGCGAACGGCGGTAGACCTGGGTGCGGATGCTGGCGAGGAGGGTGTGGCCGAGCCCGGTGACACCGCCGCCGATCACGACGAGGCCGGGATTGAAGAAGCTGACGAGCCCCGCGATGACCTGGCCGGTGCGGGCCCCGCCGTCGCGGATGAGTTCGATCGACGTGGCGTCGCCGGCCGCCGCGGCCGCGGAGACGTCGGCGGCCGAGAGCCGGCCGGCCGCCTCCAGTCGGGCGGCGAGTTCGGGTGACCGCCCGTCCTGGGCGGCCTCCTCGGCGTCCCGAGCGAGCGCCGCGCCGCCGAAGTAGGCCTCCAGGCAGCCGCGGTTGCCGCAGGCGCACTGACGCCCGCCCGGCTCGACCTGGATGTGCCCGATGTCGCCGGCGCTGCCCGTGGTGCCGCGGTGCACCTGGCCGCCGACGACGACACCGCAGCCGATGCCGGTGCCGATCTTGACGCAGATGAAGTCGGGGACCGTGCGGGCCACGCCGGCCTGCTGTTCACCGACGGCCATCAGGTTCACGTCGTTGTCCACCATGACCGGGCAGCCCAGCTCCTGGCTGAGCGCCTCGCGGACTGGGAAGCCGTCCCAGCCGGGCATGATGGGCGGCGCGACCGGGACGCCCTCGGGGAAGCGGACCGGCCCCGGGACACCGATGCCGGCGCCGTCCAGGCCGTCGGCCAGCCCGGAGTCCCGCAGCTTGCCGACCATGGACAGCACCTGCTCGAAGACGGCCACCGGGCCCTCGCGGACGTCCATGGGCTGGTTGAGATGGCCCAGGATCTCCAGCTCGGGGTTGGTGACGGCGACGTCCACGGACGTGGCGCCGATGTCCACGCCCAGCAGCCGCATCTGCGGCGCCAGCCGGATGTTGTGCGAGCGCCGGCCGCCGCGGGAGGCGGCGAGGCCGTCGGGGACCACCAGGCCCGTCTCCAGCAGCCGGTCCACCTCCACGGCCAGCTTGGACCGGGAGAGATCCACCTGGTCGCCGAGCTGGGCGCGGGAGTTCGGCCCCGCGTCGCGCAGCAGGCGGAGCAGTCGCGCCTGGTGCGCGTTGGCGGGTCGAGCTGTCATTCGCCTCACTCCGCCCCTCCCTCCCCCGGCCGTGGCATGGGGAACGCCGTGTCTGACATGCGGTAGTCGCCCGCCGCCCGCCCTGCGGGCAGCGGTTGATTACACGGGAAACGTAGCAGCGGACCGGGACGCTGGGAAGAAGTTACGCAGAAAATGCCGCGACTTCTTCCAGCGTCTGGACAAAGACGAAGCGTGGCGGCGCACACGGAGGCGCGGATCAGTCCGTGACGGGCAGGCACTCGGCGAGCAGGGTGACGATGTCTCTCCAGGCTCGCTGTGCGTGCCGCGGGTGGTAGCCGACGCCAGGGACCACGGCGTGGTCGACCGGTGGGTGGTGGAAGGCGTGCAGGGCGCCGCCGTAGACCACGAGGCGCCAGTCGACGCCTGCGGCCTGCATCTCCGCGGTGAACGCATCCCGTTGCGCGGGCGGCATGATCGGGTCTTCCGACCCGACCCCGGCCCACACCGGGCAGCGAATGCGTGCCGCCTCGCCCGGCCGGCCCGTGGTCAGCGCGTTGACCGTCCCGATCGCGCGCAGGTCGACGCCATCGCGACCGAGTTCCAGTGCGATCGCGCCCCCGGTGCCGTAGCCGACGGCGGCCATCCGGTCGAGGTCGGCCCGTGGTTCGGCACGCAACACCTCGAGCGCCGCATGACCGATGCCCCGCATCCGGTCGGGGTCGGCGAGCAGCGGCATGCATCGGGCCAGCATTGCCTCCGGGTCTGCCAAGTAGCGTCCGCCGTGGAGGTCGAAGGCCAGCGCCACGTACCCCAGCTCGGCCAGGGCCTCGGCCCGGCGGCGCTCGACATCGCTGAGCCCCATCCCCTCGGGCCCGACCAGGACTGCGGGCCGGCGCTCGGCACCTGCCGGGAGCGCGAGGTGCCCGATCATCGTCAGACCGTCGGCCGGGTACTCGACCGTGCGGGTCGCGATCGTCGTCATACGACTGGACGGTAATGACCGTTGCGCCCGCTCGGGGTGGTGTTCACCGATGGCAGAGCAGTCTGTCCGACGACG
>DASSBO010000341.1:0-4368 GCA_035698655.1 Streptomyces sp. | reverse complement strand
GCCCAGGACCGACCGTCCCGCGGCCGGTGAGATGGATCACATGCAGGCGGCGCCCACCGGATCAGTCCTTCTTCGACGGAACCTTCGGGACCGGAAGGACCGGGACGCGCAGGGCGCCGAAGGCGTCCTCCGGGACGGCCGGGGAGGCGGGCGCCACCGCCGCAACCCGCTCGTAGGCCGCGCCCTGGGCCGGACGCCCGTCCGCCTCACCCTTGTTGGGCCACAGCGCCGCCGCCCGCTCCGCCTGGGCGGTGATGGTCAGCGACGGGTTGACGCCCAGGTTCGCGGAGACGGCGGCGCCGTCCACGACGTAGACGCCGGGGTGCCCGTACAGCCGGTGGTAGGGGTCGATGACGCCGCTGTCGGCGTCCGCGCCGATCGGGCAGCCGCCCAGGAAGTGGGCGGTGAGCGGGGTGCCCATCAGTTCGCCGACGTTCGTGCCGGGGAAGCCGCCGATCTCGTCGGCCAGCAGCCGGGCGGCCTCGGCGCCCTCGGGGATGAACAGCGGGTTGGGCGCGCCGTGCCCCTGCCGGGCGGTCAGCAGGCCCTTCCCCAGTCCCTTTTCCTTCCGGTATGTCGTGAGCGAGTTGTCCAGGGACTGCATCACGAGCCCGATGATGATGCGTTCGGACCACTTGTAGTTGGACAGCGACCGCACGAACTGCACCGGGTGCTTTGCGCAGTGGACGACGTGCGCCAGCCCGCGCGGCAGCTTCGAGGTGTGGTTGACCTGCAGCGTGGTCAGTGCGCCCATCGCGTTGGAGCCCTTGCCGTAGCGCACCGGCTCGATGTGGGTGTTCTCGTCCGGGTGGATGGACGAGGTGATGGCGACGCCGCGCGTGAAGTCGAGCTTCGCGTCCTTGCCGTACTTGCGGTGGTAGCGCCGCCGGTCGGTCAGTGCGCCCACCAGAGCCTCGGAGTTGGTGCGGGTCAGGTCGCCGAGCCGCGGGGAGACGTGCGGCAGCGCGCCGGCGTCCCGCATGCGGTGCAGCAGCGTCTGGGTGCCGTACGTGCCGGCGGCGACCACCACCCAGCGGGCCTTCATCGTGCGCCGGGCGGCGGTCGCGTCCCCGCCCCGGCGCCGCGCTCCGCGCCCGCGCCGGGAGTCGGTGGGCACGACGCCGACGAGGTGCCCGCCGCGGCCGTCCTCGCGCAGGTCGACGACGGTCGTCATCGGGTGGATCTCGGCGCCGGCCTTCTCGGCCAGGTAGAGGTAGTTCTCGTTGAGGGTGTTCTTCGCCCCGTGCCGGCAGCCGGTCATGCACTCGCCGCACTCGTGGCAGGCGCGCCGGGACGGCCCGGCGCCGCCGAAGTACGGGTCCGGTACCTCCTGCCCCGGCTTCGCCCGCGAGGAGCCGTCGGTGTCCTCGCCGTCGCCGAAGTACACGCCGACCGGCGCGAGATGGAAGGTGTCGCCGACGCCCATCCGTTCGGCCGTCGTCTTCAGGTGCACGTCGGACGGCGTCATCGTCGGGTTGAGCCGCACGCCGAGCATCCGCTGCGCCTGCTCGTAGTAGGGCTTCAACTCCTCCTGCCAGTCGGTGATCTCGCCCCACTGCCGGTCCTGGAAGAAGGCGGGCGGCGGCACGTACAGGGTGTTGGCGTAGTTGAGCGAGCCGCCGCCGACGCCCGCGCCGGCGAGGATCATCACGTTGCTGAGCAGGTGGATGCGCTGGATGCCGTACAGGCCGAGGGCGGGTGCCCACAGGTAGTTGCGCACGTCCCAGGAGTTCTTGGGCAGCTCCTCGCGGGTGAAGCGGCGGCCGGCCTCCAGGACGGCCACGGAGTAGCCCTTCTCCGTCAGCCGGAGGGCGGAGACCGCGCCGCCGAAGCCGGAGCCGACGACCACCACGTCGTAGTCGTACTCGTCCGGGCTGCCGGTCTCTGTCGTCGTCTGCTCGTCCACGCGGACTCCTAGTGGTGTCTAACGGAAACGCAGCGCCTTGAGCGCCTTGAGGGAGCGGGTCATGAAGGCGGCGTACGCCTCGTCGCTCATGCCGAGCGACGGCGCCATGGGCAGCAGCCGCTGGTGGGCGACGGTCTGCGCCTCGGTGTACTTGAGGATGCCCTCGGAGCCGTGCCGGCGGCCCAGCCCGGAGTCGCCCATGCCGCCCATGGGTGACTGCACGCTGCCGTAGGCGGCGGCGTAGCCCTCGTTGACGTTCACCGTGCCGGTGCGCAGCCGGGCCGCGACCCGGCGGGCGCGGCGGCCGTCCCGGCTCCACACGCTGGAGTTGAGGCCGTACGGGGTCGCGTTGGCGAGCTCGACGGCCTCGTCCTCGTCACGGAAGCGGTAGACGGAGACGACGGGCCCGAAGGTCTCCTCCGCGCACACCGCCATCGGTGCCTCGACGCCGTCCAGCACGGTCGGCTCGTAGAACAGCGGCCCGATGTCCGGGCGGTGCCGGCCGCCGGTCAGCACGGTGGCACCCTTGGCGCGGGCCTCGTCGACGTGCCGGGTGACGGTCTCCAACTGCCGCTCGGAGACGAGCGAGCCCATGTCGGCGCCGTAGGCCAGCGCTGCGCCGAGCCGCATGGCGCCGGTGCGGGCGACGAACCGCTGCAGGAAGTCGTCGGCGACGGACTCGTGGACGTACAGCCGCTCGACGGAGATGCACAGCTGCCCGGCGGAGGAGAAGGCGGCGCGCACCGCGCCGGCCGCGGCCTTGTCCAGGTCGGCGTCCGCCAGCACCAGCAGCGGGTTCTTGCCGCCCAGTTCGAGCGAGGCGCCCACCAGCCGGGCCGCCGCCTTCTGCGCGACCTCGCGGCCGGTGCGGGTGGAACCGGTGAACGAGACGTAGTCGGCGTGCTCGACGACCGACGGGCCGACGACCGGCCCGTCGCCGACGACCACCTGCCACACCTGCTCCGGCAGGCCCGCCTCGATCAGCAGGTCGCGGGCCCACAGCGCGGTGAGCGCCGTCTCGGTGTCCGGCTTCATGACGAGTCCGTTGCCGGCGACCAGGCCGGGCAGGGCGTCGCCGACGGACAGCTCGAGCGGGTAGTTCCACGGCGCGATCTGGCCGACCACGCCGCGCGGGTGACGCAGTTCGGTGACCTTCGTCAGCGTCGGGATGGCGCCGGTGTGGCCGTGCGGGCGCAGGTAGCCGGGGGCCTTGCGCCCGTAGTGGCGGGCCGCGACGGCGACGGCCTGCACCTCCTCGTGCGCGTGCAGCCGGGTCTTGCCGGTCTCCAGCTGGATCAGGTCCAGCACCTCGGACTCGCGGCGCAGCAGCAGGTCGTGGAAGCGCAGCAGCATGGCGGCACGGCTGCGCACCGGCCGGCGGGCCCAGTCGGGCTGCGCGGCGCGCGCCCGCTCGAAGGCCGTGGCGACGTCCTCGGGGGTGGATTCGGGCAGGTCGGCGAGATGCTCCCCGGTGAACGGGGTGTGGTTCGCGGTGCTGCCGCTGCCGACGACGCCGCGGGTCAGGCGCGCGACGAGGGCGGGCGTGACCACGTCGGCGGCTGTCCGGGCGCCGTCGGGGGCGGGGGCGACCGGGTTCCCGGTGCGGGTCTTCTCCTGCGCGTCCGTCATGCGGCCGAGAGTACGACTGAGCGCGCAGCTGCGTATACCCGTGGGTAACCAGTTTTCACCGGTCATCCACAATTGAGCCAGTGATCACTGGCAGTGTCGGCCGCGGGCCTGCGGCGACTACCTGCGCAGGACGCGGTAGGTGTCGACGGCGCCCTCGAAGTAGCGGTCGACCTTCTTCCGCTCGTCCGCGGGGCCGATGACCAGCACGAGGTGGTACCGCCCGTCGAGGATCAGCGCCCGGTTGCGCACGTACACCTCGCGGCCGCTGGAGTCCTTCCAGGTGAAGGTGCCCTCGGCCATCGCGTGACCGCCGACGTCGATCCGGCGCAGGCCCGTGGCCGTCGCCCAGTCGGAGGTGCGGTACGGCTTCAGCTCGGGCTCGTCGTCGCTCTGGTAGGCCATCGGGTCGCCGCCGAACTCCTCGGTGGAGTCGCGGCCTTTGACGACGAGCATCTCGAAGTCGCCCTGGTCGAAGCGGACCTGGCCGCGGCTGTTCACACCGCTGTGGTGCCAGCCGTCCGGGACGGCGATGCGGAAGCCGGACGGGGCGTCGTACAGGTCGAACCCCGAGGGCACCTCCTGCGTCCTGGAGACCTTCGGCTCCGGGGTGTTGGCCGGGCTCGGCGTCCGGGACGGCGCCGCGCTGCTCTCCTGAGGGGCCGGGCCGCCGCCCACCGAACCGCGTTCCTGACGCAGCCCGTCGTCGCCCGTCGCGCCCGGCTTCGGCATGAACCACCTCGCGTACAGCACCGCGCCCGTCAGCAGCAGGAGCACCAGGCCGACGAGCAGCCGACCGAGGCTGCGCGGACTGCCGGCCCGGCGGGGCCGCCGGG
>DASSBO010000340.1:0-7993 GCA_035698655.1 Streptomyces sp. | reverse complement strand
GTTCCAGCGACGCGGGGTGCGGCGGTGCGAGTGGGAGATGTTGTTGCCGAAGCCCGGCCCCTTGCCGCAGACGTCGCAGTTGGCAGCCACGGGACACTCCAAAGACTTCAGATGCACGTACGGTGAATCCCCGTGACGCCGAGCCCTGCAGTGCGGGACGACCGGCGGTGTCGGGGGGAGGTGCCCGATACGAATCAGGCAACCGGAGCACTATACAACGGCAGCCGGTACGGAACGAAACCGCCGGGTCCGTGACCCGCACGAAGGCGGCCTGGACACGGCCTAGCATGGCGCGCAGGCCAGGCTGAGGAGGAGACACGTGCCGCACCCGCTCGATCCCGCCGCGGTACGCGACTGGTGTGCACGGGGCCGTGCGGCGCTCGGCGCCGGCCGTGCACGGATCGACGCGATCAACGTCTTCCCCGTGGCCGACGGCGACACCGGCACCAACCTCAGCCGCACCGCGGACGAGGCGTTCGCCGCCGTCGACGGGCGGGACTTCGCCACCACCGGCCAGGCGCTGCACGCAGCCGCACGCGGTGCGCTGCTCGGCGCCTGCGGCAACTCCGGCACGATCCTCGCCCAACTGCTGCGCGGCATGGCCGAGGCCTACACCGAGGAGCCGGCCCTCGACGACGCCGAGGCGCTGCGCTGCGCGCTGCGCCGGGCCGCGGACTCCGCGTACACGGCCGTGGCCCGTCCCGTCGAGGGCACCATGCTCACCGTCGCCCGTGCGGCGGCCGACGCCGCCGCCGAACAGGCCGGGGAGGACGGCGCCGCCGTTGCGTGTGCCGCCCGCGACGGAGCCCGCGCCGCGCTCGCCGCCACGCCGCGCCGGCTGGAGGTGCTGGCGCGGGCCGGTGTCGTCGACGCCGGCGGCAGCGGCCTGGTCGCCGTCCTGGAGGCCCTGGCCGGCGTGCTGGGCGGCGCCGGGCAGCCGGCCGCGCCGGACCGGCCCGCCCCGTCCCCCGGTTCCGGCACGCCGGCCGTGGACGCCCCCGCGCCCGACGGCCCCGCCTTCGAGGTCATGTACCTGCTCGACGCCGACGACGCCGCGGTGGCCGGGCTGCGCCGGGAACTGGACGCGCTGGGCGACTCGCTCGTCGTGGTGGGCGGCGACGGCCTGTGGAACGTGCACGTGCACACCGACGCGGCCGGCGCCGCCGTCGAGGCCGGCATCGCGGCAGGGCGCCCGCACCGCATCCGCATCTCCCACCTCGACGTCGCCTGCACGGTGACCGCGCCCGCGCCCGCGCCGCACGGCCGCCGGGCGCGTGCGGTGCTGGCCGTCGTGCACGGCGAGGGCCTCGCCGGGCTGTGCGCGGAGGCCGGCGCCGCCGTCGTCCGGGTGGGCGCGGCCCTCGACCAGGAGGAGCTGAACGCGGCCGTCCGCGACGCCGGCGCGGACGAGGTCGTCGTGCTGCCCAACGACCCCGACCTGCATGCGGCCGCCGCCCGCGCCGCCGAACACGCCCGCCAGGCGGGCGTGCGGGTCGCGGTCATCCCCACCCGCGCCGCCGTGCAGGGCATCGCAGCACTGGCCGTGCACCAGCCGGACCTGCGCTTCGACGAGGACGTGGTCGCCATGACGTCCGCCGCCGGCGCCACCCGCCACGGTGAGGTGACGGTCGCCGAGCACCGCTCGTGGACCACGGCGGGCATCTGCGAGGCCGGCGACGTGCTCGGCATGGTCGAGGGCGACGTGGCCGTCATCGGCAAGGACGTGACCCGCACCGCGGCCGACGTGCTGGACCGGATGCTCTCGGCGGGCGGCGAGATGGTCACGCTCGTGCTCGGCGCCGACGCCCCCGAGGGCCTGGCCGCCCACCTGGAAGACCACGTGCGCCGGCACCACCTGGCCGTCGACACGGTCGTCTACGCGGGGCACCGGCAGCCCGAACCGCTGCTGATCGGCGTGGAGTAGCCCCGCATCTGTCACCGGCATGGTGTGCAATGGGGGCGTGCCCGCGCTCGACGAACCACTGAAGAAGGTACTCGGCGGCAACACCGCGAAGGTGATGGCCGACCACCTCGGCCTGCACACGGTCGGGGACCTGCTCCACCACTATCCGCGCCGCTACGCCGAGCGCGGCGAGCTGACGCGCCTGGACGAACTGCCGCTCGACGAACACGTCACGGTCGTCGCCCGCGTCGCCGACGCCCGGGTGCACACCTTCAACCGCGGCCGCGGCCGGCGCCTGGAGGTCACCCTCACCGACGGCAGCGGACGGCTCCAGCTGGTCTTCTTCGGCCGCGCCGTCTACGGCGCCCAGCACAAGCTGCAGCCGGGGCGTCGCGGCATGTTCGCCGGCAAGGTCGGCGTCTTCAACCGGAAGCTGCAGCTGGCACACCCCGACTACAAGCTGCTCGACGACGAGTCGGACCAGGAGACGGTGGAGCGGTTCGCCGGCGCGCTGCTGCCGCTGTACCCGGCGTGCAAACAACTGGAGACGTGGAACATCGAGCAGGCCGTCAGCACCGTCCTGACCTCCATGGACGCCACGAACTGGGCGGCGCTGCGCGACCCGCTGCCCGGTGCGCTGCGCGACCAGCGCGGCCTGATCGGCCTCCCCGAGGCGTTCACCAAGGTGCACCGGCCGCGCACCAAGGCCGACATCGAGCAGGCGCGGGCCCGGCTGAAGTGGGACGAGGCGTTCGTGCTCCAGGTCGCGCTCGCCCGCCGCCGGCTCGCCGAGACCGAGTTGCCGGCCGCGCCCCGCAAACGGATCCCCGGCGGCCTGCTCGAGGCGTTCGACGCGCGGCTGCCCTTCACCCTCACCGACGGCCAGCAGCGCGTCAGCGAGGAGATCTTCACCGAACTGGCCGGCGAGCACCCCATGCACCGGCTGCTGCAGGGCGAGGTCGGCTCCGGCAAGACGATGGTCGCGCTGCGCGCCATGCTGGCCGTCGTCGACGCGGGCGGCCAGGCGGCGATGCTCGCGCCGACCGAGGTGCTCGCCCAGCAGCACCACCGCTCGATCACCGAGATGATGGGGGACTTGGCGGAAGGGGGGCTTCTGGGCGGCGCCGAGCACGGCACCAAGGTGGTGCTGCTCACCGGCTCGATGGGCGCGGCGGCCCGCCGGCAGGCGCTGCTGGACCTGGTCACCGGCGAGGCCGGCATCGTCATCGGCACCCACGCCCTCATCGAAGACAAGGTCTCCTTCCACGACCTCGGGCTCGTCGTCGTCGACGAACAGCACCGCTTCGGCGTCGAACAGCGCGACGCGCTGCGCTCCAAGGGCAAGCAGCCGCCGCATCTGCTCGTCATGACGGCCACCCCCATCCCGCGCACCGTCGCCATGACCGTCTTCGGCGACCTGGAGACCTCCGTCCTCGACCAGTTGCCGGCCGGGCGCTCGCCCATCGCCACCCACCTCGTGCCCGCCGCCGACAAGCCGCACTTCCTGGCCCGCGCCTGGGAGCGGGTCCGCGAGGAGGCCGAGGCCGGCCGGCAGGCGTACGTGGTGTGCCCGCGCATCGGCGACGAGGAGCCGAACCAGAAGAAGGCGGAGGCGGAGGCGGCGGACGACCGCCGCCCGCCGCTCGCCGTCCTGGACCAGCTCGCCGAACTCCGGGACGGCCCGCTGGCCGGGCTCCGCGTCGAGGCGCTGCACGGCCGGATGGCGCCGGACGCCAAGGACGAGGTGATGCGCCGCTTCGCCGCCGGCGAGGTCGACGTGCTGGTCGCCACCACTGTGATCGAGGTCGGCGTCAACGTCCCCAACGCCACCGTCATGGTCATCATGGACGCGGACCGGTTCGGGGTCTCCCAGCTCCACCAGTTGCGCGGACGTGTCGGCCGCGGCAGCGCGGCCGGCCTGTGCCTGCTCGTCACCGAGGCGCCCGAGGCCGCGCCGGCCCGCACCAGGCTGGCCGCGGTCGCCGCCACCCTGGACGGCTTCGAACTGTCCCGGATCGACCTCGAACAGCGCCGCGAGGGCGACGTGCTGGGCCAGGCGCAGTCCGGCGTGCGCTCCTCGCTGCGGATGCTCGCCGTGATCGAGGACGAGGACGTCATCGCCGCCGCCCGCGACGAGGCGACCGCGCTGGTCGCCGCCGACCCGACGCTGGAGGGCCACCCGGACCTGCGCACCGCCCTGGACGCCCTGCTCGACGACGAGCGCGAGGGCTACCTCGACAAGGGCTGAACGACGGCCCGGGCCGCCCCGGCGGCCCGCACGCCATATCGTGGAGACCGGGCGGCGGGATGCGCCGCCGCAGCCGAGGACGAAGGGCCCGCACTCCATGACCCGCGTGATCGCCGGTGCCGCCGGCGGACGGCGCCTCGCGGTGCCGCCCGGCTCCGGCACCAGGCCCACCTCCGACCGGGCCCGCGAGGGCCTGTTCTCCAGCTGGGAGGCCCAGCTCGGCGGGGCGGCCGGCTGGCGCGGGCTGCGGGTCCTCGACCTCTTCGGCGGCTCCGGCGCCGTCGGGCTGGAGGCCCTCTCCCGTGGCGCGGCGCACGCCCTGCTGGTCGAGGCCGACCAGCGTGCCGTGCGGACCCTGCGGGAGAACGTGCGCTCCCTGCGGCTGCCCGGCGCCGAGGTGCGCGCGGCCCGCGCCGAGCAGATCCTGGCCGGACCGTCGCCCGAGGAGCCCTACGGGCTGGTCTTCCTGGACCCGCCCTACGCCGTCACCGACGACGCGTTGCGCGAGATCCTGCTCACACTGCGCGCCGGAGGGTGGCTGACGCCCGACGCCCTCGTCACCGTGGAGCGCAGCACCAGAGGCGGTGAATTCCGCTGGCCCGGCGGGTTCGAGGGCATGCGCTCCCGCCGGTACGGGGAGGGCACGCTCTGGTACGGTCACGCCGCCGAACAGGAAGTTACTTTCGGGTCATGAGACCGGAGAGCGAGGAGACGCCAGTGCGCCGCGCCGTCTGTCCCGGGTCCTTCGATCCCGTCACCAACGGGCATCTGGACATCATCGGCCGCGCCGCCAACCTCTACGACGAGGTCTGGGTCGCGGTGATGATCAACCAGTCGAAGAAGGGACTCTTCACGGTCGAGGAGCGGATCGACCTGATCCGCGAGGTCACCGAGGAGTACGGCAACGTGCGGGTGGAGTCCTTCCACGGGCTGCTCGTCGACTTCTGCAAGCAGCACGACATCCCCGCCATCGTCAAGGGACTGCGGGCCGTCAGCGACTTCGACTACGAGTTGCAGATGGCGCAGATGAACAACGGCCTCTCCGGCGTCGAGACGCTGTTCGTGCCGACCAACCCGACCTACTCCTTCCTCTCTTCCAGCCTGGTCAAGGAGGTCGCCGCCTGGGGCGGCGACGTCGCGCACCTGGTGCCCGATCAGGTGCTCACCGCCCTCAACGACCGTCTCTCGCACGGCTGACGAACGCCCGTCGGCTGTCCGGGCGGCCCGCCCGGGACGTACAGTCGCCCCCGTGGACGTATCGCAGAAACTCGACGAGATCGCCGCAGCCGTCGGCGGAGCCCGTTCGATGCCGATGTCGGCATCCTGCGTGGTGAACCGCCAGGAGCTGCTCGCCATGCTCGAGGAGGTCCGTGCGGCCCTGCCCGGCTCGCTGGCCCAGGCCGAGGAGGTGCTCGGCGGGCGCGAGCAGGTCGTCGCCGAGGCGCAGCAGGAGGCGCAGCGCATCCTCGAGTCCGCCCAGGCCGAGCGCGGCACTCTCGTCTCCGGGACGGAGATCGCCCGCCAGGCGCAGACCGAGGCGGACCGGATCCTGAGCGAGGCGCGGCGGGAGGCCGAGGAGATCAGGGCCGAGGCCGACGACTACGTCGACAGCAAACTGGCCAACTTCGAGGTCGTGCTGGGCAAGACCGTCGGCTCGGTCGACCGCGGCCGCGAGAAGCTGCTGGGCTCCGGGCCGGGCGCCGAGGAGTGGAACGAGGAGTACGCCGAGGACGCCCCCGAGCGCACCGCCGACCCGGAGGCGCTGCGGCGGCGCGCCGACGAGTACGTGGACGCCCGGCTCGCGTCCGTCTCCGCCGTGCTGCGCAAGACGCTGGAGGCGGTCGGCCGCGGCCGGCAGAAGCTGCTGGGCCACCGCCCGATCGACGAGCTGGCGGCACACATCGCCGCCCAGGACGGCGTGGAGAACCCGACGCACACCTCCGACGCGGACTACGCGCGTTACCTGGCCGAGCTGGCGCCGGAGGGCGGCGGGCAGGGCGAGGAGGCCCAGCCGCAGCAGCAGGCCCCCGTGCAGCCGGCCGTCGACCCGTACTACGCCCAGCAGCAGGCCTACGCCGAGCAGCTGCAGGCGCAGCAGGGGTACGTGCCGCAGGACGCCTACGCGCAGCAGTACGCCCAGCAGGGCTACGATCCGCAGTACGCCGCGCACTACGCGGCGCAGGACGCCGAGGCACAATACGCCCAGCAGGGGTACGACCCGCAGTACGCGGCGAACTACCCGGCGCAGTACTACCCGCAGATCCCGCAGCAGGCGTCCGCGCTGGACGAGACGAGCTTCTTCGACACGGGCATGATCGACCTGGACCAGGTACGCGCCTACGAGCAGCAGGGCTACGACCAGCAGCACTGACCCGGCCCGTCCCGATTGGGCCGACGGCGGCCTGCCGGGTATCCTGGCTCTTCGGCCGTCCGACGTCCGCGATGAAGGCTGCCCGGAAGCCGGCAGTCGTGCACGCCCCGTAGAAAGCAGGAAGCTCTGAACGCCCGCCTCGACCCCCGTGACCCTCTCGTGTTCGACACACGCGAGCTGGGGCGTCGGCCTGGCGCGATGAAGCGGCTTTCCCGTGAGGTGAAGGCGCCCGCCGACCTGGGCGTCGAGTTCGTCGGGGTTCCCGAGGGCGCGCCCGTGGAGCTGGACCTCCGCCTCGAGTCCGTCATGGAAGGGGTGCTCGTCACGGGCACCGCCCGTGCGCGGCTGGAGGGGGAGTGCGTAAGGTGTCTGGAGCCGCTCGAGCAGCGATGCGAGGCGGACTTCCAGGAGCTGTTCTCCTACCCCGACGCCGACGACCGGAGCCGCCATGCGGACACCGGCGACGACGCCGAGGACGAGGACACGCTGTATCTCGAGGGCGACTTCTTCGACCTCGAGCCCGTGCTGCGGGACGCGGTGGTGCTGTCACTGCCGCTGCAGCCGGTGTGCCGGGAGGACTGCCCCGGCCTGTGCCCCGAGTGCGGGGCACGGCTGGCGGACGATCCGGATCACCGGCACGACGACGCCGTCGACATCCGTTGGGCGGCACTGCAGGGACTCGCCGGCACCATCCGGGACGGCGAGAAGGACGATCAGAGCGGCGCCGCACCGGACGCCGACGAGAAGCAGGAGTAGTAGCCGTGGCTGTTCCGAAGCGGAAGATGTCGCGCAGCAACACGCGCCACCGCCGGTCGCAGTGGAAGGCTGCGGTCCCGACCCTGGTGAAGTGCGAGCGCTGCCAGGAGCCCAAGCAGCAGCACATCGCGTGCCCCAACTGCGGCACCTACAACAAGCGTCAGGTCCTCGAGGTCTGATCGGCGGGTGACACGCTTCATGCCAGACGCCACCACGCCCGGAAACCCTCCCCGTCGCAACGGGAGCGAGCCGGCACCGGCGGACCTGGTGGATGCGGCCTCGTCCCCCACGCTCCTGGAAGGGCGGCTCGGCTACCGGCTCGAGTCCGCCCTTCTGGTGCGTGCGCTGACGCACCGCTCGTACGCCTACGAGAACGGCGGGCTGCCCACCAACGAACGACTCGAGTTCCTGGGGGACTCCGTCCTCGGTCTCGTGGTCACCGACACCCTCTTCCGCACCCACCCGGACCTGCCGGAGGGGCAGCTGGCCAAGCTGCGCGCGGCGGTGGTCAACTCCCGCGCGCTGGCCGACGTCGCCCGCGGGCTGGACCTGGGCGCGTTCGTGATGCTGGGCCGCGGCGAGGAGGGCACCGGCGGCCGGGACAAGGCCTCGATCCTCGCGGACACCCTGGAGGCCGTGATCGGCGCCGTCTACCTGGGCCGCGGTCTCGAGGCCGCCTCGGAGATGGTGCACCGGCTCTTCGACCCGCTGATCG
>DASSBO010000339.1:0-9520 GCA_035698655.1 Streptomyces sp. | reverse complement strand
GTGCGGAGCCGTCCGACGCGGCCTCCACGCTGGAGTTCCTGCTCTCGCCGCGGTCCGCGTTCGTCAGCGGGCAGGTCGTCGAGATCGGCGCGGGCGGCCCGGACGCCGGACCGTCGGCCGGGCCGCTCGGCGCACGGCGGCCGCTGGCCGGGCGCACCGCCCTGGTGACGGGCGCCGCGCGCGGCATCGGCGAGTCGGTCGCGACGACGCTCGCACGGGACGGCGCGCACGTCGTCTGCCTCGACGTGCCGCAGGCCGCCGACGCGCTGGAGCAGGTCGCCGAGCGGCTCGGCGGCCGCGCGCTCGCGCTGGACGTGACCGCGCCGGACACCGGCGAACGCATCGCCGCGGCCCTGCCGTCCGACGGCCTGCACGTCCTCGTCCACAACGCGGGCATCACCCGCGACCGGCGGCTGGCCAACATGCCGGCGGAACGCTGGGAGCAGGTGCTGGAGGTCAACCTGGACAGCGTCGTGCGCACCACCGACCACCTGCTGGCGGCACAGGCGCTGCCGGCCGGCGGCCGCATCGTGGGCACGGCCTCCATCGCGGGCATCGCGGGCAACCTCGGCCAGACCAACTACGCGGCGAGCAAGGCGGGCATCATCGGCTGGGTCCGCGCGCTGGCACCGCGGGCGGCGGAGCGGCACGGCGTGACGGTGAACGCGGTCGCGCCCGGCTTCATCGAGACGAAGATGACGGCGGCCGTCCCGCTGTTCATCCGGGAGGCGGGCCGCCGGATGAACTCCCTGTCCCAGGGCGGGCATCCGGTGGACGTCGCCGAGACGACGGCCTGGTTCGCCGCCCCGGCGTCCGGCGGCGTGAACGGCCAGATCGTCCGCGTCTGCGGCCAAAGCCTCCTCGGCGCCTAGCCGCGCTGAGGCGCTCTCCAAACCGGGCCCGTCAGGGCCCCGCGGTGCTGGCGCGTGGTTGCAGGGCCGTGCGCAGGACGACCGTCTGCAGCGGCTTGTCCGAGCCGGCGATCCGCTCCTGCAGCAGGGAGGCCGCCGCCACGCCCAGGTCGTACGCCGGCAACTGCACCGTCGTCAGCGGCGGGCGGACCAGCGAGGCCCACGGCACGTCGCCGAAGGAGAGGATGCCGCACGCCGGCGCCTCGACGCCCGCCGCGCGCAGCGCCTGCAGGGCGCCGACCGTCATCAGGTTGTTCGCGACGAACAGCGCGTCGGGCGGCTCCGGCAGTGCCAGCAGCTCCTCCGTCGCGGCGCGGCCGCCCTCGACGCGGAAGTCGGCGTGCCGGGTGTGCGCCCGCAGCCACTCGTCGTCGAAGCCCGCGTCCCGCATGGCGGCGCGGTATCCGGCGAGCCGCTCCTCGGAGGTCGAGGCGCCGGCCGGCCCACTGACGCAGGCCACCCGCCGGTAGCCGCTCTCCAGCAGGTGCGCGGTCGCCTCCTCGGCGCCCTGCCGGTTGTCGACCATCACGGCGTCCACCCGGGCGGCGCGCGGCCGCCGGTCGACGGCGACGACCGGCATCCCGCGCGTCGTGAGCAGGGAGAAGTCGGAGTTGCGCCGCGACGCGGCGGCCACGATGACGCCGGCCATCTGCTCGGCCAGCGCGATGTCGAGGTAACGGGCCTCCTTCTCCACGTCCTCGTCGGTGTTGCACAGCACCACCGAGAGGTTGGTGCGCTGCGCCGCGTCCTCCACGCCGCGCGCGAGCGCGGTGAAGAAGGGGTTCTCGATGTCGGGGATGACCAGGCCGATCACGCTGGCCCGCTGGGTGCGCAGCGACCTGGCGACCCGGTTGGGGGAGAACTCCAGCTCGCTCGCCGCACGGCGGACCCGTTCGGCCCGCTCCGGGGTGACCCGGCCGCCGTTGAAGACCCGGGAGACCGTCGCCGGAGAGACTCCGGCGGCCCGCGCCACATCGCTGATCGTCGCCACCGGACTCCTTCTCCCGACCCCTTGACACCTTCAGGAGGGAACTCTACGTTCGCGTGAAATGGATTTCAACGGTCGGGCCGAACGACCCCCGACCGTTGCCGTTGACCGGTCACCCGGCTTTCCGTCCTCTTCCTTGCAGATCGCTCGGTACGGGAAGGCCCAAGCCGCACAGAAATCGATTTCAACAGGGTGGGAGAACATGCTCGACGAGCTGGCCAGGCGGACGGACGCGGTGACGCGGTCCGTGAGCCCCGAGAACTTCACGGGCGACCCCGGTGCGGGCGGCCGGGCCGTCGAAGGCACCGGCGCGCAGGCGGCCGGCGCGCTCGGCCGGGGATGGAAGATCTCCCCGAGCATCGAGATCGCCCCCGGCGAGACGGCCGAACTCGCCGACATCGCGGGCCCGGGAACCGTCCGGCACATCTGGTGCACCACCGCCCCGCACCGCGCCTGGCGCGGCACGCTGCTGCGCGCGTACTGGGACGGCGCCGCGGAAGCGGCGGTCGAGGTGCCGCTGGGCGACTTCTTCTGCAACGGCTGGAACGTCTTCAGCCAGGTCTCCTCCCTCACCGTCGCCGCGAACCCCAACGGCGGGTTCAACTCCTACTGGGCGATGCCCTTCCGCGACCGCGCCCGGTTCACGCTGGAGAACCTGTCCGCCGAGACGGTGACCCTGTACTACCAGATCGACTACGAGCTGGACGCCGTTCCCGACGACGCCTGTTACCTGCACGCCCAGTGGCGCCGCAGCCACCCCGTCCCCTACGGCGAGGTGCACACCCTGCTGGAGGGGATCGAGGGCCGCGGCCAGTACGTCGGCACCTACCTGGCGTGGGCGACGAACAGCCCCGGCTGGTGGGGCGAGGGCGAGGTGAAGTTCCACCTCGACGGCGACACCGACTTCCCGACGATCTGCGGCACCGGCACCGAGGACTACTTCGGCGGCGCCTGGAACTTCGACGTGCCGGGCCAGGGCTACACCGCCTACACCACGCCCTACCTCGGCCTGAACCAGATCCTGCGCCCCGACGGGCTCTACTCGAGCCAGCAGCGGTTCGGGATGTACCGCTGGCACGTCCAGGACCCGGTCCGCTTCGCCCGCGAACTGCGGGTGACCGTGCAGTCCCTGGGCATCGGCCCGGGCAACGGCAACGGGCTGCCGCACCGCTACCGGCTCACCAGCGACGACATCGCCTCGACCGCCCTGTTCTACCTGGACGCCCCGGCGGCGTCCGCACGTCCCGCCACCCCCGATCTCCTCACCCTCGAAGTGGACTAGGAGTTGCCGACGATGAGACCTGTCAGCAGGCGCAGCGTGCTGGCCGCGGGAGCGGCCGGTGCGGGCGCCGCGGCCCTCAGCGGCTGCGGAGGCGGCACCCGTGCGGACGGCGGCACGCTGAAGTTCTGGAACTTCTACAGTCCCCAGCGCAGCCCCGACCCCGCCGTCCAGGCACAGAGCAAGTGGTTCGCCGACATGGTCGACGCGTGGAACGCCACGCATTCGACCAAGATCGAACTCGTCTTCGTCCCGCAGCCGACCTACCTCAACGGCGCCAAGCTGCCCACCGCGTTCGCCGCCGGCACCGGCCCGGACATCTTCCTGGTCAGCCCCGGCGACTTCCTCCGGTACGCCAACGGCGGCGTCCTGGTCGACCTCACCGACCGCATGGAACCGGAGGCGATCGAGGACTTCGGCAGCAACCTGGACAGCCGGCGGATCGGCGACCGCGTGTACGCGCTGCCGATGGAGGTCGAGCCGCTGGCGATGTTCTACGACGTCAGGGCCTGGGAGAAGGCCGGGCTGTCCGAGGGCGACATCCCCACGACCTGGGACCAGATGCTGGACGCGGGCGACAAGCTGCGCGGCCGGACCAGGGCCGGGCTCGTCTTCGAGACCAACCCGGGCTACTACCAGAACTTCACCTGGTACCCCTGGATGTGGCAGGGCGGGGGCGACGTACTGGGCAAGGAGGGGAACGTCGCCTTCGACTCCCGGGCCACCCGCCGGGCGCTGTCCCTGTGGCAGGACGCCGTGCAGCACGGCATCGCGCCCCGCACCCTGCCGGCGAGCGGTGACGTGATCAGCGCGTTCAAGGCCGGACACGCCGGGATGTGGCAGCAGGGCATCTGGCAGGTCTCCAGCTTCAAGGCGTACGCGCCGGACTTCGAGTACGGCGTGTTCAAGCTGCCGGTGCCGCCCGGCGGCAGCTACACCACCGCGCTCGGCGGCTGGTCGTTCGCCGCCAACGCACAAGGCCGCAACCCGGACGCAGCGGCCGAGTTCATCGTCTGGGCGATCGGCTCCATGGCCGACGACTCCGTCGACCGGATGGTCTCCTGGTGCACCGAGGCCAAGTCCGACGTGGCGCCCCGCGCCTCCGCGCTGGAACGCGGAACCGAGCGCGGCGGCTACGACTCGTGGGCGATGAGGTACTTCAAGGACGAGGTCTTCCCCGGCGGACGCGGCGAACCGCGCTACCCGCCCGTCGTCTACAAGGCGATATCCGACGCCATCCAGGGCACCATGCTTGCCGGCCGCGGCGTCGACGGCCAGGCCGAGCGGGCCGCGCAGTCCATCGAGGCGTACACCGAGAGCTACAAGGGGGCGAGTCTGGTATGAGCAGCAGTGTCGCCACTTCGACGTCCGACGGCGCCGCGCCGCCGGACGGGCACCGGGAGAAGGCCGCGGAGCCCGTCCGCACCGGCATGAGCCGCCGCCGGCGCGAACGCATCGCGGCCGCGCTCTTCCTGCTGCCCGACAGCATCGGTCTGCTGGTCTTCGTCGCCGTCCCGATGGTGCTGTCCCTGGTGCTGAGCTTCTTCCAGGTCAGCGGCTTCGGCAGCTACGACTGGGTCGGCCTGGGCAACTACCGGCGGATGATGCAGGATCCGCTGTTCTGGGAATCGATGCGGATCACCGGCATCTACGTCGTGGTGCTGGTGCCCACACTGTTCGCGGTCAGTCTCGGCCTCGGCCTGCTGGTCAAGCAGAAGCTGCCCGGCATGAGCGCGTACCGCACGGCGTTCTTCCTGCCCTACGTGATCAGCCTGGTCGTCGTCGGCCTGCTGTGGAAGTTCATGCTGGACGACCAGGTCGGCGTGGTGAACCAGGCCATGCGGGCGGCCGGCCTGGACGGCGAGTCGTGGCTGGGCAGCCCCGGCTGGGCTCTGGTCTCCGTCATCGGCGTGATGGTCTGGGTGATGATGGGCTACTACATGCTCATCTTCCTGGCCGGGCTCCAGGAGATCCCCAAGGAGTACTACGAGGCCGCCCGCATCGACGGCGCCGGCCCGTGGACCACCTTCCGCACCATCACCTGGCCGCTGCTGCGGCCGACCAGCTTCTTCGTGCTGCTGATGTCCACCGTCGCCGCGATCACCGGCGGCCTGGAACTCATCTTCGTGCTGACGAAGGGCGGCCCGGCCAACGGCACCTCGCTGGCCATCTTCTACATCTACCAACAGGCTTTCCAGTTCGGCGAGTTCGGCTATGCGGCCGCCATGGGTTCCGTCCTGGTGCTGATCATGGTGCTGTGCTCGGCGGTGATCTTCAAGGTCACGAAGGGCGGGAGGTTCGACGATGACGACCAGTGAGCTCAAGGCGGCGCCCCGCCCCGCGCCGCGGTGGCGGTCGGGCCGGACGGGCCTCCTCGTCCTGTCGGTGCTGCTCGCCGCCGGGACCGTCTTCCCCGTCCTGTGGATGGTCACCTCCTCGCTGAAGACCCGCGAGACGGTCACCGACGGCAAGCTGATCCCGACCGACGTCACCTTCGACAACTTCGTCTACGTCTTCACCGAGGTGCCGTTCGCGCGCTTCCTGTGGAACAGCTTCTTCATCTCGGCCGTCATCACCGTCGTCGCTCTGTTCCTGCACTCGATGGCCGCCTACGCGCTGGCCCGCCTGCGCTTCCCGGGCCGCGAGAAGATGTTCGTCGCGATCTTCAGCACGCTGCTGGTCACCCCGCCCGTCATCCTGATCCCGCTGTTCCTCGTGGTGCAGCAGCTCGGGATGCTGGACAGCTACGCCGGACTGATCGTCCCCGCGATCTTCAACGCCTTCGGCATCTTCCTGCTCCGCCAGTTCTACCTCGGGCTGCCCAGAGAGCTCGAGGAGGCGGCGATCGTCGACGGCTGCGGGCACTGGCGGGTCTACTGGAACATCGTCCTGCCGCTGTCCCGGCCGATCCTCTCCGCGCTGGCGATCTTCTTCTTCCTGGCCAACTGGAACTCCTTCATCTGGCCGCAGATCGTCACCACCGACCCCGACCTCACGGTCGTCCAGGTGGGCATCGCGTCCTTCCAGCAGCAGTACACCTCGAACTGGAACTACATCCTGGCGGCCGCGGCCGTGGCGGCGCTGCCGATGCTGGCGCTGTTCTTCGCCTTCCAGCGCCAGATCGTCGAGTCGGTCAAGACGTCCGGCCTGAAGTGACCCGGCCCCTCCCGAACTGACCGGGGAGTAAGGTCCTGGGCCATGAAGGAGACGTACCTCGACGGGCCGCCCGCGCTCGCGCGCGTCCTCGCGCGCGGCGCGGCCGGCTCGTTGCGCAAGCGACCCGCGGCGGGCGGCGCGCGGCTGCCCGAGCCGCGGCTCGTGCTGCCGGCCGCAGCCGTCGACGCCGCACGCCTGGCCCGCTACGCCGAGGTGTGCGGCTTCCCGGCCACCGACCCGCTGCCCGTCACCTACCCGCACATCCTCGGATTCCCGCTCGCCATGCGGCTGATGGCCGCCCGCGACTTCCCCTTCCCGCTGCTGGGACTGGTGCACACCGGCATCGAGGTCGTCCAGCAGCGGCCGCTGCACGCCGAGGACCGCCCGGAGATCCGCGTGCACACCGAGGGTGCCGCGCCGCACCGGCGCGGCACCGCCTTCGACGTGGTCACCGAGGCGCGGCTCGCCGGCGAGGAGGTGTGGCGCTCGCGCAGCACCTACCTGTGCCGGCACCGCACCGAGCAGCCGCCACCGGCAACCGAGGACACCGTGCAGCCGGAGCGGGAGGCGCTGCCCGCCGCCGCGTCCTGGGACCTGCCCGGCGACCTCGGCCGCCGGTACGCCGCTGCCTCCGGTGACCGCAACCCGATCCACCTGCACCCGCTGACGGCCCGGCTGTTCGGCTTCCCGCGCGCCATCGCGCACGGCATGTGGACCTTCGCCCGCTGCCTGGCACAGGCCGCCGCGGAGGACGGCCGCACCCCGGAACGGCTCACCGCGACGGCCGGGTTCAAGGCGCCCGTGCTGCTGCCGGGCACCGTGAGCTACGGCCGGCAGGGCGAGGCGTTCGAGCTGCGCGGCCGCGACGCCGACCGGCTGCATCTCACCGGCCGGGTGGCGTCCAGTGCGAGCCCGCCATCAGGTTCTGCAAGCCCGGCCAGCAGAAGTTCATGAGCGTCGCGGCCGTCTCGCGCGCCGACGGCGCCTGCGCGCCCCGGGCGTTGGCCCACTCGGCGAGCGACTCGGCGGCGCCGACCAGCGCGTGCGCGAGGGCCGATGCCTCCCGCCCGGCCAGTTCCTCGTCACAGCCGGCGTCCCGGGCGGCCCGGCCGATGAGGCTGGTGACCAGTTCCGTCATCTCCGTGCGCATCTCGGCCAGCAGCCGGGCGAACGGTTCGCCCTGCGTGCGGGCCTGCTGATACAGCACGGCCCAGCCGTCGGGATGCGCGGCGGTGTGGGCGAAGAACGCGCACAGGCCGTTCCACAACTGCTCGTCGGCCGCCGCGCCGCGGTTGCGCGTCGCGGTGTGCACGGCGTCCACGAGGGTCTTCGCCTCCCGCTGGATGCAGGCGGTGAACAGGTCCTCCTTGGAGTTGAGGTACTGGTAGACGAGCGGCTTGGAGACGCCCGCCCCCTCCGCGATGTCGTCCATCGACGCCGCCCGGTACCCGTGCCGCGCGAAGGCGGTCACCGCGGCGTCGAGCATCTCCTGCTCCCGCACCGCTCTCGGCACCCGCCTGCTTCGCTTCGCCGTCGTCTCCACGTCTGTCCGCCCCTCCGCGCCTGCCTTCGACCGGCGCGCTCCAGGCTACGCCGAACGTGCTTCGGCCAGTGACCGGGAAATCGATTTCTCTCCCCGCAGGGGCAAGCCGTGACGCATGTCAACGCGCCGGCCCCGCACGCACGCCGACGGCGCCCACCCGGGGGCGCGTCAAACCATTGACGATGAAATCGATTTCTGCAACGGTGTCGCGCATGCCCCTCAACGCAGTGATCGGTGTCGACATCGGCACCTCCAGCAGCAAGGCCGTGCTGGTCGGCCTGGACGGCACGCTGCTGCGCTCCGCCGTGCGCGAGCACGCCGTCGACCGGCCGGCGCCCGGACACGTCGAGATGGACGCCGAGGTCTGGTGGGACGAACTGGCGGGCATGACCCGCGAACTGACCGCGGCAGTGGACGCCGACGTGCTCGCCGTCGGCCTCAGCGGGATGGGCCCGTGCGTGCTGCTGACCGACGCCGACGACGTGCCGCTGCGTCCCGCCGTCCTCTACGGCGTCGACACCCGCGCCGTCGAACAGATCGCCCGGCTCGAGGACGAACTCGGCGCCGAGGAGATCCGGCGGCGCTGCGGATCGGGGCTCAGCACCCAGGCCGCCGGCCCGAAGATCGCCTGGATCGCCGAGCAGGAACCCGCGCTGTACGAGCATGCCCGGCGGCTGTACATGCCCAGCTCGTGGCTGGCCCGCCGGCTCACCGGCACCTACGTGCTGGACCACCACTCCGCCAGCCAGTGCACGCCGCTCTACGACACCGTCGCCCGCGAGTGGTACGCCCCGTGGGCCGCCCGTATCGCCCCCGGTGTCGAACTGCCGCCGCTGCGCTGGTCCGGCGAGGCAGCCGGCACCGTCACCGCCGAGGCGGCGCACCGCACCGGGCTGCCGGCCGGGATCCCCGTCACCACCGGCACGATCGACGCCTGGGCCGAGGCGCTCAGCGTCGGCGCGCACGGCGTGGGCGACCTGATGCTCATGTACGGCACGACGATGTTCCTCATCCACACCGTGCCCGAGCTGGTCACCGCCCCCGCGCTGTGGAGCACCGTCGGCGCCGTCCCCGGCACCCGCAACCTGGCCGGCGGCATGGCCACCTCCGGCGCCGTGACCGGCTGGCTGCGCGAACTGTTCGGCTCCCCCGACTACCCCGAACTGCTGCGGCTGGCCGAGCAGTCGGGCGTCGGCGCGGGCGGGCTGCTCATGCTCCCCTACTTCGCCGGCGAGCGGACCCCCGTCATGGACCCCGACGCCCGCGGCGTCATCGCCGGCCTCACCCTCTCCCACACCCGCGGCGATCTGTACCGGGCCGCCCTGGAGGGCACCGCCTACGGCGTGCGCCACAACATCGAGGCGCTGGAGGCGGCCGGCGGCGACATCGGCCGTGTCGTCGCCGTCGGCGGCGGCACCCAGGGCCGGCTGTGGACGCAGATCGTCTCCGACGTCACCGGCCGCGCCCAGGAGGTCCGCACCACCTCCGTCGGCGCCTCCTACGGCGGCGCGCTGCTCGCCGCGCAACTCGTCGGCGAAGCCGACATCGACGACTGGAACCCGGTTGCCGAGACCGTCACGCCACGGGCGTCGGCTGCCGCCCGCTACGCGGACCTGTACGAGCTGTACCGCCGGCTCTACCCG
>DASSBO010000338.1:0-3232 GCA_035698655.1 Streptomyces sp. | reverse complement strand
TACCGCAGCTCCACGTGCTCGCCGCAGGCCAGGCAGCGGCCGTACCGGCCCTCCTCGATCCGCTCGAGCGCCGCCTCCACGTCGTCGAGCACCATGCGGGCCGACGCGGCCAGTTGCACCCGCACCGCCACCTGTGAGGCGGCGCGCCGGTCACCGGCCCGGTCCGCCCGGGTCGGCGTCGGGCCCGCCAGCTCCTGCAGCTGCTCGGCACGGAACCGGCGCTGCTCGAGCAGGTCGGCGCGCAGCGCGTCCAGGTCGGCGACGGACAGCTCGTGCCGACGACGGTCGGCCACCCGGCTCTCCACGGGACATCACCTCCACGGCGACGGGCCTGCCGGCCCGCGCGCTAGGCGTTCCGCTGCTGGCAGGGCACGCAGCAGCGGGCGTAGGGCAGGATCTCCAGCCGTTCGGCGGGCACGGTCGTACCGCAGTCCTGGCAGCTGCCGTAGGAGCCGTCGGCCAGCCGCTCGAAGGCCACGTCGATGTCCTTGAGCACCCGCTCGATCGACGCCTTCTGCGCCCGCGCCAGTTCGTCGGTCGACGCGCCCTCCGTCGCGTCGATCGACGTCAGCTGTGCGACCCGCGAGCTCCGCTCGTGCTCGAGCCGCTGACGGACCTCGTGTTCGGCGAGGCGGGTGGGACGGCCCCCGGTGCGGGGCGGCTCGAGCGACATCGTGGTGGTCCTTCCTCCGAGCGGGCTTCGGTGTCCACCCTGGCGGGCCGCGCGAAGCGCGGCCATCGGGTCCGGCACCCATTTCCCCCGGGTCCGGTGGTGTAGCCGGGCGGCCGGGGGTGCCGCACGGCGCCGACCCGTGTTTCCGTAGCCGATAGTGAGAGGACCGCGGAAGGGAGGAGGTCGTGCACACCGTGCCGTTGTTCTGGCGGATCTTCGGGCTGAACGCGCTCGTGCTCGGCTCGGCCACCGCCCTGCTGCTGTGGGCCCCGGTGACGGTCTCCGTCCCCGTGCTGCTCACCGAGGCCGCGATCCTGATCGGCGGCCTCGTCGTCATGCTCGTCGCCAACGCCGCGCTGCTGCGCATCGGGCTCGCCCCGCTGGAACGGCTGATCCGGCTGATGGGCACCGTCGACCTGCTCCGCCCCGGGCAGCGGCTGGCCGTCCCCCGGCGCGGCGGACTCGCCGAACTGATCCGCACCTTCAACGACATGCTCGAACGGCTGGAGGCCGAACGGGCCACCAGCAGCGCCCGCGCCCTGTCGGCGCAGGAGTCCGAGCGGCAGCGCATCGCGCAGGAGCTGCACGACGAGGTCGGCCAGAGCATGACCGCCGTGCTGCTCGAACTCAAACGCGCGGCCGACCGGGCGCCCGAAGAGCTGCGCGCCGACCTGCAGCTCGCCCAGGAGACGACCCGGGAGAGCCTCGACGAGGTGCGCCGCCTCGCCCGCCGGCTGCGGCCCGGCGTGCTGGAGGACCTGGGGCTGACCAGCGCACTGACCTCCCTGGCCGGCGACTTCGCGACGCACACCGGACTGACCGTGGAACGCACCGTCGCACCGGACCTGCCGGCCCTCGGCCGGGAGCGGGAACTCGTCCTCTACCGCGTCGCGCAGGAGGCGCTGACCAACGTCGCCCGGCACGCCGAGGCGCGGCGCGCCGAGCTGACGCTGCGGCACACGGACGGGGGCGTGCTGCTGTCCGTCACCGACGACGGGCGCGGCATCGGCCTCGCCCGTGAGGGGTCCGGCATCCGCGGCATGCGCGAACGGGCCCTGCTCGTCGGCGCCACGCTGGATGTCGGCGCCGCGTCGCCGCAGGGCGGCACCCGCGTCATGCTGACCGTGACGACGCCCGAGACGCCCGAGGCGCCAGGCGAGAGGAGCAGCTGACGTGCCGGACCCCACCCCCGCGAACCCGACCCGGATCCTGCTCGCCGACGACCACGCCCTCGTGCGGCGCGGCGTCCGGCTCATCCTGGACGGCGAAGACGACCTGCAGGTCGTCGCCGAGGCCGGGGACGGCGCGGAGGCCGTCGCGCTGGCCCGCACCCACGAGCTCGACCTGGCCGTCCTGGACGTCGCCATGCCCCGGATGACCGGCCTGCAGGCCGCGCGGGAGATCGCCGCCCGGCAGCCCGGGCTGCGCATCCTCATGCTGTCGATGTACGACAACGAGCAGTACTTCTTCGAGGCGCTGCGGGCCGGCGCGTCCGGCTACGTCCTCAAGTCCGTCGCCGACCGCGACCTCGTCGCCGCCTGCCGGTCCGCCGTACGCGGCGAGCCCTTCCTCTACCCGGGCGCCGTCACCGCGCTGATCCGCAGCTACCTGGACCGCGTCCGGCGCGGCGAGGACGTGCCCGAGAAGATCCTGACCGCGCGCGAAGAGGAGATCGTCAAACTCATCGCCGAGGGGCACTCCTCCAAGGAGATCGCCGAGACGCTGTTCATCAGCGTCAAGACGGTCCAGCGGCACCGGGCGAACGTCCTGCACAAGCTCGGCCTCCGGGACCGGCTCGAACTCACCCGGTACGCGATCCGGGCCGGTCTGATCGAACCGTGACGGCGGGAGGCGGCGTGGCAGGGACGGCCCGGACGGCCCGCAGCGGGCGGGTGCTGCTCGCGGTGCTCGCCGTGCTCGTCGCGTGCACCGGACTGCTGCTGCCGACGCTGCCGGCGTCCGGCGCGCCCGGGACCGCGTCCGTCCAGGCCGCCGTGCACGTCTCCTCGCACCCCGCCGGAGCCGACACCGGCGAGAGCTCGTGGCACGGCGACCACGCCGTGCCGCCGCGCGCCGGCCGGCCCACCCCCGTGGCGTGGCACGCCGCGCCGGCCGGCGGCACCATCGAACCGTCGTGCCCCGACCCGAACCGGCCGCCGCCCACGGCGCTGCGGGTCACCGAACCCGCCCACGTCGCCACGCCCCGGCTCCTCTCCCACGACACGGGACGCGCGCCACCGCCTCCGGCACGCACCTGACACCCGAGCCCCCTTGTTCCCCCTTCGCGCGCCGTGCGCGCGGCCCGCCGTCGCCGACGGCGAGCGCCGCCGCGCCCGCGCGCGGACACCCCTGCCGGAGGCATCCCTTGGCACGCGCCACCCGGGTGCGGGCGTTGCTCGCACTCGCCGTCGTCGCCCTGTCCGTCCACCTCGCCGTCACCGTCCCGGCCCGCCTCGGGCTGGACCTGCGCGGCGGCACCCAGATCGTCCTGCAGACCCGCCCGTCACCCGCCACCGCCGAGGCCACCGCCGGCCGCTCCGGTGACGACGCCACTGCCCG
>DASSBO010000337.1:0-4546 GCA_035698655.1 Streptomyces sp. | reverse complement strand
GGGCGGGCGGCGGTGATCCCGTCCGGGTCGACCACGACCGCGGTGTCGAACTCCAGGCCTCGCGCCTGCGAGGCCGGAACCAGCCGCGCATACTGCTCGACCCCCGCAGCCGTGAGCTGCCCCATCCTGCCGTCGGCGCAGATCACCCCGGTCAACTCGCCCGGGTACGCGGCTTCCTGTTCGTGCAGTTCCCGCACGAGGGCGGTGACGAGCGACTCGGGGGCCGTGGCGAGCGTCCGGGGGGCCTCGCCGTGCCGGATCGACCGGATCGGTGACCGGTCGGGGGCGATCCGCGCGAGCAGCTCCTCGGTGACCGCGAGGATCTCCTGCGTGGTCCGGTAGCTGACGGTCAGGGTGCGCAGGTCGAAGTGCCGCCCGAGGTGCGGACCGAGCGCCTCCTGCCAGTCCCGTGCCACCGTCGCCGGGCCCGCCTGGGCGAAATCACCGACCAGTGTCATCGACCTTCCCGGGCAGCGGCGCTCGATCATCCGCCACTGCATGGCGGTGAGTTCCTGTGCCTCGTCGACGACGACGTGCCCGAAGACGTGCTCGGGCGGGCCGTCGACGAGGCTCGCCGCCTCGTCGAGGAGTGGCACGTCGGCGTCCGTCCAGGGCGCGCCGGGCCTTCGCCGCAGCACCGCCCGCTGGTCGTCGGTGAACTGCCGCAGGGGCGCCACCGGTTCGTCCTCTGCGAGCAGGTCACGGACCACGTCGCCGGGCGTGAGCCGCGGCCACAGGTCCTCGACGGCCTGCTCGACCAGGGCATCGCCCAGGAGGTCGGCGCGCACGGCGTCGGCGTCGAACTCGTCGGCGGCCCCCGAGGCGGGTGCGGCACCGGCACCGAGGCGGCGCAGGTCCGCTGCGGCGACCCGGTCGAGGTCCAGGCCGGTCAGCTGCGCGACCTCGGCGTCGATCCAGTCGAGCGCCTCGGCACGGCCGCGGGCGAGCTCCCGTACGAGGGCGTCGACCAGGGACTCCTTGAACAACCGGCGCGCCGGGTTGTGCGCGAGGCCACTGGTCTGCGCCGACTTCCGCGCCTGCGCGACGTCTTCGTCCTGCAGCCGGATCCGCTCCTGCCCCACCGGGACGCCGAAGTCACCGGCTGCCGGGGCCTGCCGTGCGCGGACCGTTTCGGCCAGCGCGTCGGCCATGACGGCGCCTCCCTTCAGGCGTGCCACCGCGAAGTCGTCCGCTGCGCCCGGCGTGACGCCGGCCAGTTCCTCGCACGTCGCCAGGACGACGTCGTTCTCGCCGAGCGAGGGCAGGACCTGGCAGATGTAGTCGAGGAACCGGGCGTTCGGCCCGAGAACGAGCACGCCGCGCTCGGCCGCCTTCGGGAAGGCGTACAGCACGTACGCGGCGCGGTGCAGCGCCACCACCGTCTTTCCGGTGCCCGGTCCGCCCTGCACGACGGTCACGCCGCGGTTCGGCGACCGTACGATCGCGTCCTGCTCGGACTGCAGCGTGGCGACCGCGGTCCCCATGCGGCCGGTTCGGCGCTCCTGGAGCGCGGCCGTCAGCGGGCCGTCGCCGATCACGTCGCGTGCTGTGGGCGCGGAGCCGTCGAGCAGCTCGTCGTTCACGCCCACCACCGCGCGGTCCGCCATCCGCAGGTGGCGGCGGCGTCGCAGGCCCATGGGGTGAACCGGCGTCGCCTCGTAGAAGGGCCGCGCGGCCTCGGCCCGCCAGTCCACCAGCACCGGCAGCTCGTCCGAGTCCCGGTGCAGCCCCAGCCGCCCGATCCGCAGCACGGTGCCGTCCGCCAGGTCGATCCGGCCGAAGACCAGCCCGTCCTCGGCTCCTTCCAGCCGGCGCACCTCCCTCGCCAGCCGCCCGGCCGCCACCTCCCGCTCGTACGCCTCGCCCGCCCCGTCGGCCGGCGACGCGAGCACCCGCGCCAGCTCCTCCCGCGCCTCGGCCAGCCGCTCGTCGAACAGCTCGCTGATGACGGAAACCTGAACCCGTTCACGTTCGACTTCGCGCGCGACGCCGACGTCGTTTTTCGGAGACAAGAAAAGGCCCTCTCGGCTCAACCCGCCAATGGTCGAGGCGTCACTATGCAGACGCATTCCGGAAAAGTAAATATTGACTTATCCGGCTCGAATGTGTCCTGAGATACTTCTCGCCGGGGCTTGGCCGACGACGAGGGTGAGGGAAACAGGGCGATGTACATACCGGGGCACTTCGCCGGGGGTGAGGACGAGGTGCGGGAGTTGCTGGACCGGCACGGTGCCGCCGATCTGGTCACCGTGACGCCGCAGGGGCTCGTCGCGACGATGCTGCCGTTCGTCCACGACCCCGCCGTCGGGGAGCACGGCTCGCTGCTCGGGCACGTGGCGCGGAACAACGAGCACTGGAAGCTGCCCGCCGAGGGCGAGGCGCTGGTCATCGTGCGCGGCGGGGACAACTACGTGACGCCGTCCTGGTACGCGTCGAAGGCCGAGCACGGGCGGGTCGTGCCCACGTGGAACTACGTGACGGCGCACGTCTACGGCCGGCTGGTCGTGCACGACGACCTGGCGTGGGTCGAGGACGTGGTCCGGCGGCTCACCGCCAAGCACGAGGCGGGGCGTCCGCAGCCGTGGGAGGTGGACGACGCGCCCGAGAAGTTCGTGCGCGGCCGGCTGCGGGCGATCGTCGGGGTGGAGGTCGTGATCAGTCGCGTCGAGGCGAAGTTCAAGCTCACGCAGAACAAGCCGGACGCCGACATCGGCGGGGTCATCGACGGGCTGGAGGCGCAGGGGGACGCGGCCATGGCGGCGGCCGTCCGTGCGCACCGGCCGTCCGGGCGGCGGCGCTGACACTGGGCTGGACGACCCGCTGCGTCGTGACGGCCGCCGACCCGGGCGAGCGGTTCGCCTTCCGCGTGGGCCCTGAAGGCGGCCATGGAGCCTCCCGCCGCACGGTGAGGCGGGGCGGACGCGTTCGCCCGCCCCGCCGAGGAGCCGATCACCGGGTGCACGCCACCGCGTCAGGTGTTGTTGGCCAGGGCCAGCAGACGCGAGCGGTCGCCGTTGAACCGGTCGCGGTCGACGTTCCCGGAGACGCCGCTCACCCGGCCCGTCGAGGTGTACTGCCAGACGGTCCAGAACGGGAAGCCGTTCGGGATGCTCGGGCTGCCCGCCGAGGTCCAGTGGGCGACCCACAGCGGACTCCGGGCGGACATGCCGCTCCAGCCGCCGGTGCAGTTGTTCCACCAGCTGGGGCTGGTGTAGATCACCACGTCGCGGCCGGTCCGGGCCTTGTACGTGTTGTAGAAGTCGAGGATCCACGACTGCATCGCCGCATGCGACTTGCCGTAGCAGCTGCCCTCGATGTCCAGCACGCCGGGCAGCGTCAGGTTGTCGGCGGACCAGGCGCCGCCGTTGCTGGCGAAGAAGTTCGCCTGCGTCGCTCCGCTGGAGAGGTCGGGCCGGGCGAAGTGGTACGCGCCGCGGATGACGCCGGCGTGGTAGGCGTTGAGGTAATTGGAGTTGAAGGTCGGGTCCTTGTACCCGGTGCCCTCGGTGGCCTTCATCCAGGCGAACTGGATGCCGGCGCTGCGGACCGAGTTCCAGTTGATCGAGCCCTGGTAGTGCGAGACGTCGATGCCCGCCGGGTACGCCTGAAGGTTCTCCACCGGCGCGTCCTTGAGGTGCAGCTGCCGGGTGTCCGGCTTGAAGTCCTTGCTGTCGTGGACGTAGCCGACGCCCATGTAGCCCTGGCCCAGCGGCACGGCGCTGCCGGACGGGTACGGCTTCGCGGAGGCCGGGCCGGCCATCATGCCGAGGGTCAGTGCCGTGCTTGCGCCGATGATTCCTGCGACCGTGAGTCTCCGCCGGACGGGCCTCGCCGAGAAGATGCGGGAGAACATGGCTTCCTCCAAGTGCGATGTGGGGTGTCGTCTTGATGAGGACACGTCACTATGAGTCGGAAGCGCGTACCGGGTAAAGGGGGTCTCGGGCACGTTAGTGGTCTGACCAATGCGCGGCTCGGTGAGCTGCGCAAACAGGACGCCAGGGACAGAACTTTCCGCGCCGGCGAAGCGCGCCGCCCCGCCGCCGACGCCCCGACGCGGCGACCCCGACCGCAAGTTGGCGCTACAGCGCTGCGTGGCTACAGATCCTCGGACGGCGGAACGATCCGCACCACGATGATCAGTCGGTCTCGGGGAGCAGCGAGAAAACAGAACCATCCTCCCGCCGCATCCATGCGTCGCAGGCCACCCGGGCGTGGGCCGAAACCCATCGTGGTGACGTCGACGCTCACGTCGGCGAGTTCGACGAGCTGAGCGACGAGCCGCTCGACCTCGGCCACGAGGGCGGCCGGAAGCCCACTGGTCACGTGTTCCTGGTAGGGGTCATACTCCCAGCGCCAGGCGTCACTCAACTCGGGCTCGCCGAAAGTGCGGCACGGGCGTCGTCCAGCATGCGGCCGAGTTCGGCAGCGGCCCGGCGGGCCTGAGCAGCATCACCGTGTTCCGCCATGTCCTCGAGTTCACGGAAGCGGCTCGCCGCGTGCGGATGCCGTTGGATCTCCACGAAAACAGCCCACTGGGCGGTGAAGC
>DASSBO010000336.1:0-5357 GCA_035698655.1 Streptomyces sp. | reverse complement strand
GGTGGACGCTGGGCGTCGGGGCAGGCCACAACAACATCTTCGCCGATCACAGCGGCCGGCTGTGGGCGACGTTCTTCCGCAACCCGAACGCCGGCTACTGGTCGGATCCCGCACGCGTCGCCGACGCCGCCGTGCCCGGCGTCGTCCGCCTGGAGTGGACGGGCCCGCAGGGCGACCGCCTGTACGTCCAACGCCGAAAGGGGACACTGTGAGCTGCCCGACTGCTCCGAACATCGTGTTCGTGATGAACGACCAGGTCCGCGCCGACTTCACCAAAGGCATGGGCTTCGAGCTGGACACGATGCCGTTTCTCGACTCCATCGCCGCCCAGGGCACTCGCTTCCGCCGTGCCTACACCACCGCGCCGGCCTGCGTTCCGGCACGCACCAGCCTGCTCACCGGCAGATGGCCCAGCACCCACCGGGTACGGCAGAACTCCAATCACAGTCCCGAGGACGTGGCGCGCGGTGATGACCTGATCGATGTCCTGCGCGCCACCGGATACCAACTGTTCTACGCCGGCAAGACGCACATGTACCGAGACGATCCGGCGGAGTACGACGCCTTCACCGAGTACGGACACACCAGGGCGCCGGACACCACCCAGGAGCAGCGCGACTTCACCGCCTGGCTGCGGTCCATCGACATGGGTCCGACGACCGAACCGACCCCGTTCCCGCCGGAGCAGCAGTACCCGTACCGGATCGTCTCCGACGCCATCCAGCAGATCGACGGACGGGACCCGGACAAGCCGTTCTTCGCGTTCGTCTCCACCCCCGAGCCGCACAACCCCTATCAGGTGTCGGAGCCGTACTTCTCGATGTTCGAGGGCAGAATCCCCGAACGGGCGTGCGGCCCCGATGCGGCGGAGGCCAAGGGCGGCGCCTACAAGTGGTTGCGCGACCTGGTGGAGGAGAAGCGCCCCGGCTACGACCGGCTGTGGCGCCGCTACCGCGCCATCTACTGCGGCATGCTCCGACTCATCGACGACCAGCTGCGCCGGCTCGTCGACCATCTCAAGCAGCAGGGGCTGTGGGAGAACACCCTGCTGATCTACCTCGCCGACCACGGCGACTACACCGCCGAGTACGGCCTGCAGCGCAAGGGGGCCGGCATCCCCGAGGTCCTGGCGCACATCCCGCTGGTCGTGCACGGCTGCGGCGTCGAGGCCCAGGACAACAAGAAGGACTTCGTCTCGATCGCCGACATCCTGCCCACCGTGTGCGAGGCGCTCGGGCGGCCCATACCTCTGGGGGTGCAGGGCCGCAGCCTGTGGCAGATGCTCACCGGCGCCGACTACCCGGCCGCGGAGTTCTCCGACATCGTCACCGAGCGCGGCTTCGGCGGCCTGCCCTACCCCGCCGACGCCCGGCCACCCCTGCACTTCCCCTACGAAGGCACCAGGTACGACGAGCTGAACAGCGTGACGCAGAGCGGCTCGTCGCGGATGCTCCGGCACGACCACTACAAGCTCTACGCGCATGTCTCCGGCACCTGCGAGCTGTACGACCTCGACAAAGATCCGATGGAGCTGGACAACCGCTGGGAGGATCCCAGCCTGCGCAAGGTCAAGGACGATCTCACGCAGCGACTGCAACGGTGGTCGGTCCGGCTCACCGACGACCTGCCGAAGGGAAAGTACGACGCCAAACGAGCCCCGCACAACTGGTACCGGACCTCAAGGAGGCACGGGGCATGAGCGTATCGATCCACAACAGCGACAGCGACAGCGACCGTGCATCGGTCCCGTCACGCCGCACCGTCCTGCGCGGTGCCGCTGCTGTCACACTGACCACCGCTGCCATGAGCGCAACAGTCGGCGGTACGGCTTCCGCAGTCGGCAGCACGCCTTCCCCGTTCGTCGACCACTTCGGTGCCCAGTGGCTGCCCGCCCACCCGGGCAATTTCCGCACCGCGCGGCGGCCTCACAGCCATCCGATCGACCGCGTGGTCATCCACGTCACGCAGGAACACTTCGACGACGCCGTCGCCGTCTTCCGGAACCCCGACCGGAAGACCTCTGCCCACTACCTGGTCCGCTCGGCGGACGGTCACATCGGCCAGTGCGTCCGGGAGAAGGACATCGCCTGGCACACCGGTGCGCCCGACCACGACAACCACAGCATCGGCATCACACACGAGGGCTGGGTCAACGAACCCGCCTGGTTCACCGAGGACATGTACGCCTCGTCCGCAGCGCTCACCGCTGCCGTGTGCGCGCGCCATGCGATCCCACCGGACCGTGCCCACATCCTGGGCCACCACGAGGTGCCCCGGGCCACCCACACCGACCCGGGCGCCAACTGGGACTGGGATCTCTATCTCGAACTGGTACGGAAGGTGAGAGCCGAGAGATGACATGACAGGAAGGCGGCGTGGCGAGCCAACCCGGGCGAGCAGACTCGGTCGGCCCTCCGGCGGTCAGGAACGCCCGGTCGTGGCAATGCGGTTGCCCGCGAGCAGTACCAAAGCAGCTGCCTGGACGGCGATGGTGGTGATGACCAGCGCGGAGACGGAGACGTCGTAGAGGACTCCTGCAAGCGCTCCGCCGGCTGCTGCCGCGACGCCCATGACTGCGGCGAACAGACCATAGGCGGTGGCACGCCTGCCGGGTGGGACGAGGTCAGCGACGGTGGCGCGCAGGGTGGATTCCTGGATCCCCGTGGCGGCTCCCCACAGCAGTGCACCGATGACCGCCAGGGCGAGAGTGTCCGTGAAGGCGAGGGCAGGCATGGCGGCGGCCAGTACAGGGAGGACGGCGAGGACTTTGCGGCCGTGGCGGTCGTAGACCCACCCGGTGACCAGTGCGGCGAGGGCATCCACGCCCATGGCCGCGGCATACAACAGGGGCACTGCGGCGGGGCTGAGGAGTTGGGCTCGGACGAGGTGGAAGGACAGGACGCCGAAGGTGGCGAATCCGAGCAGGGTGGTGGCGGTGAAGGCGGCGTAGGACCAAAAGGCTCGGGGCAGCCTCGGCTTCGGCGGCCGGCGGCCCGGCGCCGTGTCGGCGGAGCTGTCCGCCGGAGGTGCGCTCTCGTAGTCGGCCGGCCGGGGCACACGCAGCCGAAGCCATGCCAGCAGCCCGAGAGCGGCGACCCCGGGCGCGGCGAGAACGCCGAGGGCGGGGCCGTAGTCGTCACCGGTCACGGCCAGCACGCCGGCGACGACGATGGGGCCGATGACGGCACCGACCTGGTCCATGGCCTCGTGGGCTGCGAAACCCCGGCCGCGGCCGGTGGCGGCAGTGGCGTGAGAGAGCAGGGTGTCCTTCGCCGGAGAGCGCACCGCCTTGCCTACCCGCTCGGCCAGCACCAGAGTGGCGGCTGCCCAGAGAGTCGAGGTGAAGCCGAGCAGCGGCACCGAGATGACGGTCAGGGCGTAGCCGGCGATGGTCCAGGCCCAGAAACGGCGGGTGCGGTCGGTGAGCGGCCCGGAGACCAGCCGCAGCGTCAGGGCGGCCGCTTCCCCGACGCCGGTGACCACGCCGACCACCGCGGCGCTCGCACCGAGGTGAGCGAGCAGCGGCCCGGTGATCGAACGGGCCCCTTCGTAGACGAAGTCTGCGAGCAGACTGACGGTGCCGAAGACCAGCACGAAGCGCCACGGCCGCATCGTGGGCATTGCTTTCGGCAGCCCCGGCCTGCCGGAAGCCGGCGGCTTGTCCGTCACGATTGTCTTCCCTCACTTCTCGGGGCTCCGGATCGCACGCCGGACGACCGCGAAGGGGGCAGTGGTCCGGGCAGCGGACCGGCTCTTGCTCAGTCGGCGAGCAAAGAGAAAAGGCAAGGAGAGCCCTCTCCTTGCCACTCTTAACTTATAGCGCACCGGGGGGCTTGCCGCAAGGGCCGGGGAATGGCGCAGAATCGTCCGCCGATGAGTTCGACAGAGTGGGAGACGCCGGTGATGACCGGGCCGTACGTGCTGGATCTCCAGGAGACCGACGAGACGCAGACCGATCTCGTCGGCGGCAAGGGCGCGCACCTGGGCGCGCTGTCACGGATCGACGGCACCCGGGTGCCGGAGGGCTTCTGTATGACGACGGACGCCTTCCGGCGGATCGTGGCGGAGACGCCGTCGCTCGACGAGCGGCTCGATCAGTTGTCGCGCCTGGCCCCGGACGACCGGGAGGCGATCTGCGCGCTCAGCGCGCAGATCCGTCAGGCCATCGAAGAAGTCGTCATCCCGGACGACCTCGCGGCGGCGATCACCCGCGCCCTCGCCCGGCTCGGCGAGCAGACCGCCTGCGCCGTACGGTCCAGCGCGACGGCCGAGGACCTGCCGACGGCCTCCTTCGCCGGCCAGCAGGACACCTACCTGAACGTCGTCGGAACGGCGTCAGTCCTGAAGCACGTCAGCCGGTGCTGGGCCTCGCTGTTCACCGAACGGGCCGTCACCTACCGCCGGCGGAACGGCATCGACGACCGCACGGTCCACATGGCCGTGGTCGTGCAGCAGATGGTCTTTCCGCACGCGGCCGGCGTCCTGTTCACCGCCGACCCCGTCACGGGCAACCGGAAGGTCGCCACCGTGGACGCCGGTTTCGGCCTCGGTGAGGCCCTGGTCTCCGGCCTGGTGAACCCCGACGTCTTCACGGTGCGCCACGGCGCGGTCGTCGACCGGGCGATCGCCGCCAAGCAGCGTGCCGTGCACGCCCTTCCGGGCGGCGGTACCCGGGAGGTGGCGGTCGAGGCGTCGCGGCAGGAGGAGCCGGCGCTGACGGATGCGCAGGCCGTGCGGCTCGTGGAGCTCGGGCGGCGGATCGAGGCGCACTTCGGCGGCCCGCAGGACATCGAATGGTGCCTGGCCGACGGGGACTTCCGGATCGTGCAGAGCCGGCCGATCACGACACTGTTCCCCGTCCCGGATGCCGCTGACCAGGAGAACCACGTCTATCTCTCCGTCGGTCACCAGCAGATGATGACCGACGCCATGAAGCCGCTGGGGCTCTCCATGTGGCAGCTGACGGCCATGGCGCCGATGCTCGAGGCCGGCGGGCGGCTGTTCGTCGACGCCACTGCTCGCCTGGCCTCGCCCGCGAGCCGCGCCGGCTTCCTGGACGTCGTGGGGAGAGGTGATCCGCTGACCCGGGACGCGCTGGAGACCGTCCTCGACCGCGAGGACTTCGTCCCCTCGCTCCCGGACCCGGCACCCGGCGGTCGGCCGGCCGGCGGCGCGCCCGCCCCGCTCGAGACCGATCCGGCCGTCGTCGCCGAGCTGATCGAGCGCAGCCAGGCGTCCATCGCCGCCCTGGAACGAGACATCCGCACGAAGACCGGGCCGGCGCTGTTCGACTTCCTGCTGGAGGCCATCGAGGAGCACAAGCGGGTCCTCGCCGATCCGCTGAGCATGCAGGCGAT
>DASSBO010000335.1:0-4147 GCA_035698655.1 Streptomyces sp. | reverse complement strand
AGGGCCACGCCGCGCAGACCGGGGGTGTCGATGAGCACGCCGCCGCCGGGCAGGGGCAGCAGGTCGCGGGTGGTGGTGGTGTGCCGGCCCTTGCCGTCGCTGTCGCGCGCGGCCCGCACCTGCTGCCGTTCCTCCCCCAGCAGCACGTTGGCCAGGGTCGACTTGCCGGCCCCGGACTGGCCGACCAGGACCGTCGTCCCGTCGGCGACCACGGTGCGCAGCTCCTGAAGGCCCTGGCCGGTCAGGGAACTGACGCACAGCACTCGCGCGCCGGGAGCGGAGGCGGCGGTGTCGGCGAGCAGGTGGGACAGCGTCTCCGGCTCGGGGACGAGGTCGGCCTTGGTCAGGACGACCAGGGGTTCGGTGCCGCCGGACCAGGCGAGCGTGGTGAAGCGTTCGATGCGTCCGAGGTCGAGTTCGACCGCGAGGGAGACCGCGATGAGCGCACGGTCGGCGTTGGCGGCCAGCACCTGCCCCTGGGAGCGTTTGGAGGAGACGCCGCGCAGGAATGCGGTGCGGCGCGGCAGCAGGGCCTGCACCTGGTACTCGCCCTTGGCGTCGGTGCCCACGGCGGCCCAGTCGCCGGTGCACAGGTACCGGGCGGGGTCGTGGGTGGCCACGGGTGCGATGTCGGCGCGGAGCGTGCCGTGCGGGGTGACCGCGTCGCAGCGGCCGCGGTCGACGCGGACGATGCGGGCGGGGAGCAGCCCCGCTTCGGCGTAGGGGGCGAAGGCGTCGGCGACGTCGGTGTTCCAGCCGTACCGGGTCAGGCCGGACGGGTCGTTCGTGAGTGCGGTGTGCACGTGAGGAGTCCTTCTCGGGAAGCTGAGGTGGAACGGACGAACGGGGCGTGGGCGCGGCCCACGGCGGCGACAGGCCTGGTCATCGACGTTCACCTCCCTCTTCCGAGACGGTCGGGCACCCGCGTCGTGCGGGCACGCGCAGCCTAGCGGCGGGCGGCCGCACGGCGCCACGAGTTTTCCGCCGCCGCCCGTACTCCCAATGGCACGCGCGGATGGCCGGGCGCGCCCGGCCGGGATCCACTGGGTTCCGGCCCCTGTTGCGGGCCGGTGTCCGTGCTGCCGAAGCGGCGGCCTTCTCAAGGGGAGCGTGTGATGAGACATCAGGTACGGGCGGCTGCCGTGGCGGCGGTCGCCGCGGTGCTGAGCTGTGTACTGGCCGGCTGCTCGGGGGGAGGCGGCGGCTCCTCGTCGTCCTCGAAGTCCCCCGGCTCGACGCCCTCGGGCAGCGCCTCCGCCTCACCTTCCGGCATGCCCACCTCGGCGACCGGGAAGGTGACGACCAGCTCGGGCGACCTGGGGCGGACCTTCCTGGTGGACGCCCGGGGCCGCACCGTGTACCTGTTCGAAGCCGACACCTCGGGCAGGTCGTCCTGTTCGGGGAGCTGCGCGAAGGCCTGGCCGCCGGTGACCGTGACGAGCACCCCGCAGGCCGGCGGCAAGGCGCAGCAGAACCTGCTGGGCACGACGACGCGAGGAAACGGCGACAAGCAGGTCACGTACAACGGCCATCCGGTGTACTACTACAAGGGCGATACCAAGCCCGGCGACACGAAGGGCCAGGGCCTGGACCAGTTCGGCGCGAAGTGGTTCGTCGTGACGCCCGCGGGTGACGCGGTGAAGAAGAAGGCATCGAAGTCGCCGTCGTCGTCCTCCGGCGGCAACGGCTACTGAGGCGGAGACGGAGAGATCATGCTGCTGCTCACCCGGCCGGCACGGGCCCTGGGGGCCTCCCTCGTCCTGCTGACAGCACTGGCCGGCTGCTCGGGCGGGGGCGGCGGCTCCTCGTCGTCCTCCTCGACGCCCTCGGCCTCGAAGACGGCGTCCTCCCCGTCGTCGTCGCCGTCGAAGGGTGGCAGGGCGACCATCACCATCTCGGACTTCACGTTCAAGCCGTCGAAGCTGACGGTGGCACCGGGCGCGAAGGTCACCGTGGTGAACGAGGACTCGGCGACGCACACGGTGACCGCGACGGACAAGGACAAGAGCTTCGACACGGGTGACATCGCGGGTGGGGAGAAGGCGACGTTCACCGCACCCTCGACAGCGGGCAGTTATTCCTACGAGTGCACCATCCACCCCTTCATGAAGGCCACACTCACCGTCAAGTGACCGCGGGCACGCCCCGCCGTCCGTGCACAGGGAGCAGCCCATGCCGTCGGATCCACTCGCCGAGATCAACAGGCCCGATTCCGTGCGCACCGGCGGCGGGTGGCGGTTCCTCAGAGGGCTCCTGCGGCTGCTGGCGGCCGCAGGACTCGCCGCCGACGCGTACGTGCACGCCCACCTGGCGGGTGGTTACGACGCCGTGACGACGTCGACGGTCAGCCAGGGCACGCTGTTCCGTGTCGAGGCGGGACTGGCGGCGCTGGCCGTGCTGCTGGTCCTGTTGGTGCACCGGGTGCTGACCGACTTGTACGCCTGGCTCGTCGCCGCCGGCGGGCTGGCGCTGGTGCTGATCTATCGCTATGTCGACGTCGGGCGGCTGGGCCCGGTGCCGGACATGTACGAGCCTGCCTGGTTCGCCGACAAGTGGCTGACCGTCGCGGGGCAGGCCCTGGCCGTGCTGACGGTCACCGTGCTGTTCCTCGTCCGGCCCCGCGGGCATCGCGGAGGCGGACGGCACTCCCGGCGCTGAACCGGTCAGAGCCGCTTGTGCACGCCGGGCTCGCGCTCGACACCGGCCGACATCATCGGGTTGCGCTGCGGGTCCTCGCGGAGCGTGGGCAGCAGCGGCCGGCCGCGGGCGGCCTCGGACTCGAAGGCCAGTGCGGCGCACACGGCCACCACACCCAGCGCCACACCGCACCAGCCGGCGGCGCTTTTCCAGGCGCTCAGGCCGGTCAGTTCGTACACACCGGTCAGGGCGAACCGCACGCACGCGACCGAGAGGACCGCGCTGGCAGTCAGTTTGCTGGCGCCCGCGCTGACCACGGGGACCAGCAACGAAGCGGAGGAGACGAACAGCAGCAGCGCGAGGGCGTCACTGGTCGCGCCCGGAAGCGACGTCAGCAGGGTGAGGCCAGTGGCCAGCCAGGTGCCCGCCAGGACACCCATTCCGGTGCCGATCACCGCGTCCCGGGCGAGGAAGGCCAGGACCGAGGTGAGGAACTGCAGGGGAACGGCGAACGCCAGCAGGATCCAGCCGACGTGCGCGCCCTCGGCCGGTGCGACCCAGCCCAGTTCCAGACCGGCGGCCGAGATCGTACCGCCGAGCAGACCGAGGAAGCCCAGTGGAAGGGGCGTGCCCAGCGGCCGCAGGAACACCTGCCCCGTTGCGTGCGTGACCGGCCGCTGCGGGGATTCCTGCTCGTCCCGGTCCGTCATGTGGGGGCGCCTCCCTGGTCGTTCGAGGTTGTGCGGGCGCCGTGTACCCCGCAAGGAAGACTCCACACTCCATGCGGGGGGCACCGCGTTTGTGACACCTGGACCGGGGGACTCCGGCTGCCATGGACGAACGCAGCACACATCTGCTGTCGGGCACGGAGCGGATGGCGGACGATCCGGCCGGCGATGCCGGCTACGACGGCCACCCGCCGCGCGTCGGCTTCTTCACGGACACCTCGGTCTGCATCGGCTGCAAGGCCTGCGAGGTGGCCTGCAAGGAGTGGAACGCCATCCCGGAGGACGGCCTGGAGCTGACCGGGATGAGCTACGACAACACCCAGGGCCTGGGCGGGTCCACCTGGCGGCACGTGGCGTTCATCGAGCAGCGCAAGCCGCTGGACGGCCAGCAGCCGCATCTCGTGCACGAGGGGACGCCACCCGCGCCGAGCACCTCGCCGGCACCGGTCGACCTCGGGATGCCTGGAACGGCGCTGCCCGGGGCGGGCGTCGGATCGGGGGACGGCACCCCCTTCCGGTGGCTGATGGAGTCCGACGTCTGCAAGCACTGCACGCACGCCGCGTGCCTGGACGTCTGCCCGACCGGCGCGCTCTTCCGTACCGAGTTCGGCACCGTGGTGGTGCAGGACGACGTCTGCAACGGCTGCGGCTACTGCGTGCCCGCGTGCCCGTACGGCGTGATCGAGCGGCGTCCCGGCCCGGAGGGCGCGAAGAACGTCGGCGTCGCTCAGAAGTGCACGCTCTGCTACGACCGCCTCGGGGCCGGCCTCACGCCCGCCTGC
>DASSBO010000334.1:0-2268 GCA_035698655.1 Streptomyces sp. | reverse complement strand
CCATCCTTCTTGCCGTGCCACGCGGGCTGCAACCGGTTTGACCTGCCCCGCGGAGGGCCGGTGCACCGGGCAATGATCTCCTTGGGGTGGCCCGCAGGTATGAGGAGAGCACCCGATGAACACCGCCGCACCGGTTCCCGGCAGCTACTACGAGCGCATCGACGAGCACCGCTACAAGCCGACCGTCCACGCGGGCGGCGCCTGGGACGTCGACGAGCAGCACTTCAGCCCGCTCGGCGGCCTCATCGTGCACGCCATGGACCGGCACCTTGCCGACAGTTCGGCCCGTGACCTGGTCATGTCCCGGATCAGCTTCGACATCCTCGGGCGCCTCGCACTCGACGAGTGCCGGATCGAGGTGGAGACCATCCGGCCCGGCCGCACGATCGAGTTGCTGGAGGCCGTGATGTTCATGGGCGAGCGCGCGGTGGTCCGGGCCAGGGCCTGGCTGCTCGCGCCCGTGGACACCGCGGCCGTCGCCGGCGGGGACGGCGACCGGCTGCCCGCCCCGGAGACCCTCTCCTCGTGGGAGATGAGCGCCCTGTGGCCCGGCGGCTACATCGCGTCCATCGACGTGCGGCCGGCCGCCCCGCCGCAGGCCGGCCGGACGACGGCGTGGATCTCCACCGGCCTCGACCTCGTCGCCGGAGAACCCTGCAGCCCGACGGCGTCGTTCGTCGCGCTCGTCGACACCGCGAACGGCATCGCCGTGCGGCAGGAGCCCACGAAGTGGATGTTCCCGAACGTCGACCTGACCATCCACCTGCACCGCCGGCCCGAGGGGCGCTGGACGGGGCTGGACACCACCGTCACCTTCGGCGGCACCGGCCAGGGCGTCACCAGCACCGTGCTGCACGACGTGACGGGTCCCGTCGGGCACGCGCAGCAGATCCTCACCGTCCGCCCGATGCCGGGCGCCTGATCAGCGGCGCCGTGCCCGCTTCATGTCCACCCGCGCGCCGGCCATCGGCGTGCCCTCGGCGGCGAGCAGCCGCGGAGCCTGTCCGTCGTGGCAGGTAGCGGGCGTGCCGTCCGCGTGGACGACCCGCCACCAGGGCACGCCCTCGCCGTCGCCGTCGCCGAGCAGGCTCATCGCCCGCCCGACCTGCCGCGGTCCTGCACCGATCCGCCTGCCGACGTCCCCGTAGGACGCGACATGGCCCGGGGGTATCTCGAGAACTGCCTCACGCACGTCCTCGATGACGCTCATGCCGGTGCCGTCCCTCTCCTCACAGCTTGGTCAGGGCGCCACCCTTGTGCATGGCGATGTGGTCGGTCTTGTCGCTCTTGATCTCGTACTGCGGGTCGTCCTCGCTGCACCGGCGCATGTGGCCCTTGTACTCCACGTCTTCCGTGTGCTTCTGGACGATGACGCCTTCGACGTGTCCGGCCTCGGAGTTCCACCTGACGTGGTCTCCGACAGCGAATGTCCGAGCCATTCGGCACCCCTTTCTTCCGACCTGCTCCGTCCTGCCAGTCTCCACCCAGACGTCGCGGGCACGCGAACGCGCGGGTGGCTGCCTGGCGGCGGCCGAAAACGGATGGCACGCCGCCCGACGTGCTCGACCTCACGGTGGGCTTCCTTGAGCAGCGCGCCGGCGGCGGGCAGAAAAAGGCCCTGGGTGAACGAGACCAATGCCCGGGCCGGCCGCCACCATGGCGTCTCTTCAGCGCGTGCTGTACTCAGTGAGGATTTCGTCGAGCACCCGGCGGGCGTCCACGGCTTCCGCGTCGGCGGAGTCGAGGCTGTTGGCGCAGGTCACCAACGTCTTCCACAGCGCCCAGCCGCGGCCGCGGGACCACAGCGCGTCATCGACGGCCAGCCGCTTTCGGAAGACCGCACGACCTTCAGCGGTCAGCAGCGTCCAGGCGACCGCCAGGTCGCACGCGGGGTCGCCGACGCCACAGGTGCCAAAGTCAATGACGGCGTGCAGCTCGCCCCCGTTGAGCAGCAGGTTGCCCGGAGCCAGGTCGCCGTGGAACCAGACGTCGACGCCGTCCCAACGCGACTCCACCGCGTGCTTCCAGATCTCCAAGGCCAGTTCGTCGTCGATGTGGCCGCGCAGTTCGGACAGCGCGCCATGCGCCTTCTCGTCGTAGGTGAGCAGTGTTGCGCCCCGGAACCAGTTGTGGATGCCCGGTTGCGGACCCGCGGAGGCGTCGACGCCTTGCAGCGCAACGACGAAGTCGGCCAGGTCCGCCGCGAAGTCGACGGGGTGGGCCACCGTCTTGAAGCCGGCGGGCCGGCCCTCGATCCACTCGTAGACG
>DASSBO010000333.1:0-2895 GCA_035698655.1 Streptomyces sp. | reverse complement strand
ATGCTGCAGCGGTTCGTCGAGTCCTTCGGCGATCAGCCACGCGGTGCGCAGCCGGCAGTCGCCCTTCGCTGTGCCGCCCGTTCCGGCCACCTGGCTGACGGTGCCGAGGCTGACGCCCTTGCCGGCTGCGTCAACGTCCTTGGTGGCCTCCGCGAGCTTCCGGTAGCTGAGCTGCTTCGCCTTGAGGGCGTCGCGTATCGGCTGGCCGTCGCTCTTGCGGAGGAGGTTGGGCATGTTGACCTCGGTGCTTCTGAGGGTGGAGCGGCCCGGGTGGCTGCTCCGTGACACAGTTCTACTGTGTCAGTTGAACCCCGTCAAGTGGTGCAACGTGGGAACGCGTGGGGAGTTGTGGGCGGGCGTGAGGTGCGGTCGCGTCGCCCCAGCGTGAGGGCATGAACACGATCGAGTCACTGTTCAACTTTCACTTGTAAAAGTAGAACGGCAAGGGCAACCTAAGCCCCGTGACCACTCCCCACGCGCACGAAGACCTCCCCCAGCTGATCCAGTGGGTCAAGGACGCCACCGGCGACAACGACAGCGACATCGCCCGCGCGATCGGCGTCGCCCCCGCCACCGTCAACGCCTGGGTCCACGCGAAACGCGGCCAAGGCCGCGGCCCCGCCGCGAAGAACCTCCGCGCCCTCGCCGCCGCCTACGCCAACGCCGGCCTCACCGAAGACAGGGTGTTCGCCGCCGTCGGCCGCCGCCGGCCCGGGCCCCTCACCGCATCCGGCAAAGAGGAAGTCCTCAAGCTGTACGCCGAGCTGACCGAAGAACAGCAGCGGCAGTACACGATCCAGATGCGGGCCACCGTGCAGCACAACCGTTCCGACGGCTGACGAGTCTCACACCAAGGCCCGCAACACCGCGTGACGATTCCGTGAACATTCTGTGCGCTCAGTGGTCGCGCATATGCCGTCACGGGGGTTATGTTCGTGTCCCGATGGCCGTAGTCCTCCCCCTACGGCGCCACCCTTCGCATGCCATGGGGGACCTTGCATGTGCGTTCGTGTCAGCCGCGCCACCACCGTCACCGAGCCGTGGGACGCGGTCCGTCAGATCGTCACCATCCCCGAGGCCCTCGAGGCCCCTCTCGCCACCGTCGCTGTCCGGGCGGCTCTGGCCCAAGCTGGCATCCTTCAGCCCCCCGCTGGTGCAGTCTGCTGGTGCGGCGACCCGGTCCACATCGACGGGACGCCCGCCCACCAGCCGACTGACACCAGCGAGGTGATGCACCGTGGGGCGTAGAGGCGCCAACAACCCCAGGCAGAAGCGCAGCAAACTGTGCGGCTGCCGCCCGTGCCTCGAGGAGTACCCGGACCCGCCGCGGAAGAAGCGGCGGGACTGCGTCGGCTCCTGGCAGGCCCGCTACCGCGACGCCGACGGCGTGCAGCGGTCGAAGAACTTCGACACGAAGCGGGACGCCGACGCGTTCCTCGATGAGGTGCGGTCGTCGGTGCGTCGCGGCACCTACCTCGATCCCCGCCGCGGGGACATCACCCTCACCGCCTGGTGGGGCCAATGGTGGCCGTCCCACAAGACCGGGCGGCCGACGACCGTGTCCCGCAAGCTGGGCCTGTGGCGGGCGCACATCGAACCCAAGTGGGGCCGCCGCAGCATCGCCTCCCTGACGTACATGGAGCTGCAGGACTGGATCGCCACGGGCGTGAAGGGACGGGCGACGCAGGTGAAGACGCTCGCGCTGCTGCGGGCGATGCTGCAGGCCGCCGTCCGAGACCAGCGCATCCCGTTCAACCCGGCCGCCGACGTGCAGCCCACCGCCGCCGCGCCGGCGAAGCACCCCGACGACCTGGCGCCCCCGACGCCCGACCAGTACGCGCTCGTCCGCGCGCAGCTGCCGGTGCACGCGCACCCGCTCGTCGACTTCGCGCAGGAGACCGGCATGCGGTGGGGCGAGTACACGGCGCTGCGCTGGTCCGCGGTCGACCTCGAGAACGCCACGGTGACGGTGCGGGAGGTGCTGGTGGAGGTGCACGGGCACCTGCAGCGGCAGGGCGTGCCGAAGACGACGGCCGGGTTCCGCACGGTGCCGTTGACGCCGCGGGCGGTCGACGCGGTCAAGGTCATGGCGGATCTCTGGCCGAAGCACGACGACCGGCGGTCGCAGCCGTCGGACGGGATGCTCCCGGAGGAGCTGGTGTTCCGCAGCGTAGAGGGCGCGCCGCTGCGGCGGAACAACTTCCGCCGGCACTGGATCGATGCCATCAAGAACGCGGGGATCGCCCGTGAGGTGACGAACTCGGAGACGGGCAGGTCGGAGTGGTGGCCGCGGGTGCACGACTACCGGCATGCGCTCGCGTCCCGGCTGCACGAGGCCGGTGTGTCGGAGCGGGATGTGCAGACGGTGCTCGGTCAGGAGCGTGGCGGCCGGGTGACGTGGCTGTACACGCACGGGTCGGTGGAGGCGATCGAGACGGTGCGGGCGGCGATGCAGGCCGGTGGCCGGCACCTGCGCGCGGTGTCGTGACCCGGCCGGGGTCCACACGGGGTCCACAATCCCCTACCACGCTTCCCCACTGTCGCCCGCGCACGCCCACAGATCACGTTCGGTGCCCGCTTCACCAGGGCACACACCCGCCCACACAACCCCACACACCCCCTCACCTGGGGTTTCCGACTTTGCATGGCGGATGTCAGGAGTTCGACTCTCCTAGGCTCCACCGCAGGTGAACAGCCGAACGGACCCTCCTCGTGAGGGTCCGTTCGTCGTTCAGAGTCCACATAGAGTCCACAACGCCCCCCGATCCGGGATGGTTGAAAAGCGGACCGGCCCCTTCCGGTGTGGACCCTGCTGCGTACAGTGGGTGCCTTGAGGGGTGTAGGCGCCGCTCCCATCCGGCGCCCCCAGACGCGTGCCCTCGACGGGCCCGCGGC
>DASSBO010000332.1:0-4674 GCA_035698655.1 Streptomyces sp. | reverse complement strand
CACCCGCGCATGCACCGGCACGGGCTGGGCAGCCGGCTGCTGACCCGTATCGAGGAGCGGCTGGCGGCCGACTTCGCGGCGACCCGCTACCGGCTGATGACCGGGCAGCGCAGCGAGGGGAACCTGCGGCTCTACCGGAAGCACGGCTACACCCGCGTCGCGAGTGCACCCGACGCGGGAGAGCGGGTCACGATGGCGGTCCTGGAGAAAGAGACCTCGGCCGACCCGCTGGCGGCGAGCGCCTGACAGCGGCGCGGGCGCGGGCCCGGCCCGCGCCGCTCAGCCGGTCTGTCGGCTGCGGCGCAGCCAGGTCAGCCCCGTCAGGGGGAGCACGACGGGGATGAACAGGTAGCCCATTCCGAAGTCCGACCACACCGTGGCGTCGGCGAAGGCCGACGGCTCGACGAGCGTCCAGGTGCCCACGCTCAGCACGCCGAGCAGCTCCACGCAGCAGCAGACCAGCGCGGCCTTGCGGGCCCGCTCGCCGCCGCGTACCAGCGAGAAGGTGATGAACGCGTACACCACTGCGGCCACCGCGGACAGCACGTAGGCCAGCGGCGCCTCGTGGAAGCGCGTCGAGAGCTGGACGGCCGACCGGGACGCCGCGCCGACCGTGAAGATCCCGTACAGGGTGACCAGCAGCTTCCCCGGGCCGGTGCCGATGCCCGGGCGGTGCGGGCGCACCGCTCCGGCGGCGCGCTCCGCGCGGCCCCGCTTCTCCGACAGCTCAGGCACCGGCCCCGCCTCCCCAGATGTCGTACAGCCGCGCCTGCAGCACCGCCAGCACCACCGCGCCGGCGACCACGCTCAGCGAGCCCCAGCGCGTCCGCTCCGTCAGCGACAGGAACCCGACCACGGGGATGCAGCAGACCACGCCGAGCAGGTATGCCACGAAGATCACCGTGCCGTCGGCCGCCTGCTCGCCGCGCGCCAGCTCGACGATCCCTATCACCAGCTGGATCAGCGCGAGAAGCGCCACCACGGCCATGCCGATGAAGTGCCAGTCCTTCGTAGGCTGGTCGCGGTAGGCGGCCCACCCGCACCACGCGGCGAGGGCGAGCGCCGCCACCGCGAGGGCGACGGTCAGGGGGAAGAGCATGGTGACGAGTCTAGAGGGCCGCCGCTGGGCGCTTGGACGGGCATGCTGCATGCTGTGCACTGCTGCAATCCTCTGGGGCAGTCCCCAGACCCCCAAGGCATCGGCATGGAGCGGCGGATGACACTCACGTTTCCGGACATTTCGATCAGCACGGACCGGTTGGTGCTGCGCCCGCTCGAAGACGCCGACCTTCCCGCCTTCACCGCGATGATGAACGACGACCTCGTCGCCGCCTGGACGTCCGTGCCGGCGCCCTACACCGAGGCCGACGCCGCGGAGTGGATCGGCGAGCTCGCGCCGGCGGAACGTGCGCAGGGGCGCGGCATCGTCTTCGCCGTCGCCGAGGTCCTCACCCAGCGTCTCGTCGGCATGGTTCACCTCAAGAACGCCGACTGGCGGCTGCTGACCGCGGAGGTCGCCTACGTGGTGGCGCCGTGGGCGCGCGGCGAGGGGTACGCGGGGGAGTCCGTCCTGGCCACTGCCCAGTGGCTCTTCGAGGACCAGAAGTACGAGCGCCTGGAGTTGCGCACCGCGGCCGAGAACACCGCCTCGCAGCAGGTGGCGCAGAAGATCGGCTGCATCAGCGAGGGCGTGCTGCGCAATGCGTGGACGGCCCGCAGCCGGGCCGAGGACGGCGGATGGGTGCACGTGCGCACCGATCTCCTGGTGTGGAGCCTGCTGCCCGAGGACCTCGACGGGCTGCCGGAACGGATGGCCGACGCCGGCCGTTCGGTGACCTGCACCGAGTGGCACTGACCCGACCGCCGGCCGCGACGGCGATACCCTCACCGAAGCCCCGGCCTGCGACGAGACCAGGAGGACCGCACCGATGGCCGACCGCGTCACCGTGATCGGGTGGGACGGCTCGCCGCTGACCGACGCCGCCCGCGCCGCGCTCGGCGCGGCCACCCTGGTCGCCGGTGCCGCCCACCATCTGGCGCTGCCGGAGGTGCCGTCGCGGGCCGAACGCGTCCGGCTGGGCAGCGTGTCGCTGGCCGCGCGGCGCATCGCCGGGCACCGCGGCACCGCGGTGGTGCTCGCCGACGGCGACCCCGGCTTCTTCGGCGTGGTCCGCACGCTGCGCGCGCCCGAACACGGCCTCGAGGTCGAGGTCGTGCCCGCCGTCTCGGCCGTCGCCGCCGCCTTCGCCCGTGCCGGCATGCCCTGGGACGACGCCCAGGTCGTCGTCGCCGGCCGCCGCACCCTGCGCCGCGCGGTCAACGTCTGCCGCGCCCACCCCAAGGTCGCCGTCCTCACCTCACCGGGCGCCGGCCCGGCCGAACTGGCCCTGCTGCTGGCCGGCGTGCACCGGACCTTCGTCATCTGCGAGGCACTCGGTACGGACCGCGAGGAGGTCAGCGTCCTCACCTCCGACAAGGTCGCCGACCACACCTGGCGCGACCCCAACATCGTCATCGTCGTCGGCGGACAGGCCGGGCCCGGCACGGTCCCCGGCGAGGCGCAGGGCGACACCGGTGCCTGGATCGCCGGACACCTGGCCGGCCACCCGGTCACCCCGCGCGGCTGGGCGCTGCCCGCCGCCCACTACGCCTCGCCGCCCGCGCCCGCGCACGCCAGCGTCTCCACGCAGCTGCGCGCCGCCCAACTGGCGCGCCTGGGCCCGCGGACCGGCGACCTGGTCTGGGACATCGGCGCCGGGAGCGGCACCGTCGCCGTCGACGCCGCGCGCTTCGGCGCCGCCGTCATCGCCGTCGACCGCGACGCACGCGCCTGCGCCCGGACGGAGGCCGCGGCACGGCACTTCGGCGTGCACGTGCAGACGGTCACCGGTGCCGCCCCGCTCGTCCTGCAGAACCTGCCCGAACCGGACGTCGTCCGGGTCGGCGGCGGCGGGATCCGCACGGTCACCGCGGTGGCCGACCGGCGCCCCGGCCGCATCGTCACCCATGCGGCCACCCGCGACGAGGCCGAGGCCATCGGCCGTGCCCTCGCGGACGGCGGCTACACCGTCGAGTGCGCGCTGCTGCAGAGCGTGGAACTCGACACGCACATGTGGACGGAGAGCGAACGCTCGGTCGTGTTTCTCCTGTCCGGCGTGCACGAAAGGGAGTTGAAGTGAAAGCCCTCCGACGAAGTGGGCGAAGAGTCACATCCAGGCCTCCGGTGGCCTGCGGGAAGTGCAGCCACAGGTAGGCTGATCGACTGTTGTGCCGCCCCCGGACGTCGTCGCTTCATCCGTCAATGTCCGGATGGCGCAGGCGGATGCCAGTGCCGCACGGTGCGTGTGGTCGTTCTTCACCAGGGGGCGTGGCGGGCATCCGCCGGGTTGGAAGGAGCACTACCGATGGGCGAGGGGTACGCATGACCGACACCGGTCAGTTCCCGGGCGAGGGACAGCCGGAGAACGCACAGGCGCAGCCGGAGCAGCAGCCGGGCACCCCGGCCGGCGACGGCACGTACGCGTTCGCCGGTCCGGCCGACGCCGTCGACACCGCGCACAGTGAGCACGACGGCGACGCCGAGGAGGAGGACCTGCTGCTGCCCGGCTCCCGTGGCGCCTGGGGCGAGCCGCAGATCGCGCCCGCCCAGCCGGCATACGCCGCCGCGGCGCCGCGCCGGCCACTGCACCTCGGCCCGCCGGTGCCCGAACAGTCCGGCGCCGTACGGTCGCTGGCCGATCGCGGGCCCACGGCGCCGGCCGCCAGGCCGGCTCCCGCCGCGCCGCAACCGGCCGCCCCCGCGGTGCCGGCCGAGCCGCAGCCGGAGCCCTGGTCCGCGCCGCTGCCCGGCCCCGACCTGGCCGCGGTTCCCGAGACGCCGCCCGCTCCCCTCCCGCCGGACGAACCCGCCCCGCACCAGTACGCGGACGCCGTGCCGCCCGCACCGGCCGACGACGGGGTGCCCGTCGCCGCAGCGGCGCCCGTCGAGGCCGTGCAGGAGCCGGAGCCCGCCGTCGCCTCCGCCCCCGTGCAGGACGAAGTCCCGGTCCAGTCCCCGCCTGAGCAGGCGCCGGTGGAGGCGCCGGAGCCCGAGGACGAAGCCGCGCCGCAGCCCGACGCTGCGGTCCCGGCGGCCGACGACTCCGAGCCGGCCGTCGCGGTCGAACCGGCCCCCGCCGAGCCTGAGCCTGCCGCCGAACCGGCACCCGCCGAGGCCGCTCCCGCCGCCGGACCGGCACCGGCCGCCGAGGCCGGCCTGCCGCCGGAGCAGCCCGGCGCTGCGCAGCGCCCCGACGACCCGGCAGACGCCCCCGCCCCTGACGCCACTCCGGCGCCGACGCCGGCCGAGGACACGGCGTCCGCCGCCCCCGAACAGCCGGAAGCGACCGCTGTCGTGGCCGACGACGCGTCAGCCCCCGCAGCCGAGGCGGCGCAAGCGGACGCGGCCCCGGCGGAGCAGGAGTCGGCACCGCCGGAGGCCCCGGCGCCCGATGACGCTGCACCCACGGACGAGCAGTCGGAGGCCGTGCCGCCGGAGGCGGCGGCACCCCTCGCCGAAGAGGAACCGGCGGAAGCCGATGCGCCCGCAGCCGCGGCGGCCCCGCCGCCGGAGGCCGCCACCACCGAGGACGGCGGTGACGACGCCACGGAGACCGGCGAGCCCACGGCCGAGGC
>DASSBO010000331.1:0-2071 GCA_035698655.1 Streptomyces sp. | reverse complement strand
CCCCGGCGTCGGCGCGTCGCGGCGGCCGTGGCCGCCGCCATGACGGCAGCCGCGGTGATCGTGGGCATCGGGCTCACCGACGGCCCCGGCGAACGCCCCGCCTACGCCGCCACCCCCAAACCGCTCAGGCTGCAGCAAGACACCGGAGTGGACGCGTCCAAGGTGCTGGCAGACATCGCCGAGCGGACGGAAAAGCTGCCCGCCTCCGCGCACGAGCCAGGCGCCACAGCGCACTTCAAGCGGAACATGTGGTCGCTCAACACTCGTGTCGACGGTGAGCAGGTCACATCCCGGGTCGTCCCGTACTACGAATCGTGGGTCGGCCCCCGGGGGAAGACCAAGCAGACGGTCGAGGAAGCGGGCGACTCGCGCACGAACACCACGCGGTTGCCGGTGGACGAGGCGCCCCACCTGGATTCGCCGGATGCCGAAGCGATGAAGAAGTGGGTCCTCGCCATCGGCGATGGGAAGGGAACGGGCGCGTTCTTCGCCCGGTACCAGGAGAAGGCCCTCGACCACGTCTTCACGCCCCTCCAGCGTGCGAGCCTGCTGCGCGCGCTCGGCTCGTACCCCGGCGTCCGGTACAACGGCACCGTCGTCGACCGGGCCGGACGTGCGGGGGCCGCCTTCTCCGTGATGTCCCACTTCGGCGGGCTGCCGAGCAGGCAGACAGTAATCATCGATCGCGAGACGGGAAAGCTGCTGGCCTACGAGGAGATGCTGACCACCGACCCCGGCAAGCTGAACGTCAAGGTCCCGGCCGTCGTCGAGTACGTCACGTTCCTCGAAGCCGGATACCTGAACGGGTAGCACAGGCTGCGACTCGTTCATGCTGGTGAGCTAGTTTGGTGAACCATGGATGACGAGCACGCCGTAGTGCCGGACAGCACCGCGGTGCGGACCGCCCTCTGGCGGGCGATGCACGTGCAGGTCGACCCGCCGCCGCACGTCCTGGAGGACGAGATCGGCCTCCGGCTGGCCGGCCCCGACGGCGACTGGCGCAGCCGCCCCGACATGGATCCGGATGCCACTCGCGGGTTCCGGGCGGCCATGGTGGCCCGGGCCCGGTTCATCGAGGACCTGGTCGCCGAGCAGGCCGGGCACGGCGTCGACCAGTACGTCATCCTGGGGGCCGGCCTGGACACCTTCGCCCAGCGCCGCCCGGAACTGGTCTCCCGCCTGCGGATCTTCGAGGTGGACGAGCCGGCCACCCAGGCATGGAAGCGCCGGCGCCTGACGGAGCTCGGTTACGGCGTCCCCGACGGACTGCACCTGGTGCCGGTCGACTTCGAGTCGGGCGAACCGTGGCCCACCCGGCTCGCCGAAGCCGGGTTCGACGTCGGCAGGCCCGCCGTCATCGTCTCCACCGGCGTCAGCATGTACCTCACCAAGGACGCCACCGTCTCCACCCTGCGCCGGATCGCCGGGTTCGCGCCGGGCTCGACGTTCGCCATGACGTTCCTGCTTCCCGCGGAACGCGTCGACGCCGCCGACCGCCCGGGCCTCCGGACGAGCCAGGAAGGCGCGCAGGCGTCCGGGACACCGTTCCGCAGCTTCTACGCCCCGCAGGAGATGCTGGCGATGGCCCGGGAAGCCGGCTTCAAGCACGCCCGCCACGTCTCGGGCGCCTCGCACGCCGAACGCTACTTCGCAGGCCGCCCCGACGGGCTCCGCCCCTCCAGCGGCGAGGACCTGCTGGTGGCCACGACCTGAGCTGATCCCGGCCGGCTCCCGGCAGGCCGACGCCTGCCGGGGAACCGACCCGGCACCGGAGCACCGGAGGAGTACCGGAGCGTCAGAGGGAGACGTCGCCGCAGAGGTGGACCGTCAGGCCGAGCGACGCGAACATCGCCGCCTTCGCCAGCAGCGCCTTGTCGGCCGTCGCGCCGTCCGGCGCATAGGCGACGTTGAGGTGGTTGGCGCGGTGGCGTGCCATGAACTGGTCGCGCGAGACGCCGTGCAGCACGGCGTGCATGATCGGCCACTGCGGCGTCGTGGCGTCCAGCCGGCGCCGCGTCTCCTCCTCCGGCAGCGCCACCGACGTGGCCCGCCCCAGGTCGACGTGCAGCGT
>DASSBO010000330.1:0-5232 GCA_035698655.1 Streptomyces sp. | reverse complement strand
AGTGGAACGGCGCCTCGACGCGGTGCGGCGTGCGGTCGGCGTAGGGGGTGCGGGCGAAGGCCTCCTTGAGCGCGGCGAGGTCCGCCTCGTCGTCGATGCGGCCGTCGCCGGGCGCCGGGTCGGCCTCGGCGCCCGGCAGCTCGTCGGGGCCGAGCATCGGGAGGGTCAGCTCCTCGAAGCGGGACTCCACCCACGCGTGGAACCGGGTGCCGCGGCGGGCGGCGGCCGGCGCGGGCGGCCGCGGCATGGGCCGGGCCAGCTCGCGGGCCAGCCCGTCCGGGTCGGCGGCCAGCCGCAGCAGCTGCGAGGCGGACAGCGAGGCGGGCAACGGCACGTCCCGCACGGCGCGGCGGCTGCGGCGCAGCTCGCCGGCCAGCGCGTCCAGGTCCCGGTCCCAGGAGTCGGCAAGCCGCCGCTCCTCCGGAGCCAAGCGGCTGTCGCCGCCGGCCGCCGGATGCGCACCGGCGCCCGGCGCCGGGTCGGCGTCCGCGGTCGGCTGGGCTGCCGGGTGGTCACCAGCGTGGCCGCCGGCCTGCCGGTCAGGCGCGGGACCGGCCTTGTCGGACCCGGACGGCGGCGCCCCGCCGCCGCTGCCGTCGGCCTGGGAAGGCTCGTCACCGACCGCTGTCCCGCTGTGCCCGGCGGGCGAGCCCGGCTCGCCCGGCTGCGCCGGAAGGCGGGCGGGGGGCTCCGCGTCCCGGTCCGGCCGGGGCGCGCCGGTACGGTCGCCGGCCGGAAACGGCTCGCCGCCGGCCGCGACGCTCGCCGCCGACACCGTGCCGGGCTCGGCCGGCAACCGGGAGGCGTGGTCGGCCTGGGCCGGGACGGCGCAGCCGTCCGCCGGGGCGGGGCCCGACGCGAGGTGGGCGAGCACCTGGCGGGCCGCCTCACGGCGGCGGGTCAGCGCCGCCGGGTCCAGCGGCAGCGGCCAGGCGCGTTCCTCCTGGCGGGCGGCGAGCTCGGGGTTGCCGGCCTCCTCCTCCGGCTCGTCCGCCCATGCCTCGACCTCGCCGTGCGCCGGGTCCGCCTCGACGTGCTCGCGCAGCGCGTGCAGGAAGTCCGACGGGCCGCGCACCCGTTTCTGCTCCGGCCCCCACCAGTGCCCGGAACCGAGCAGCAGCCGGCGCGGGCGCGTGAACGTGACGTACCCGAGCCGCAGCTCCTCGGTGGCCTGGTGAGCGCGCACCTCGGTGTCGTAGGCCTTGCGTGCCTTGGCCGTCCACTCCCCCAGCTGCGGCAGCGTCTCCGCGTCGCCGCGCAGGGCGTGGGGCAGCACGCCGGGCCGGGTGAGCCAGTTGTCCCGGGCCCGGGTGCTGGGGAACTGCTTGTCGACGAGGCCGGGCACCGCGACGACGTCCCACTCCAGGCCCTTGGACTTGTGGGCGGTCAGCACCTTGACCGTGTTCTCACCGCCGGGCAGCGAGGAGTTCAGGCCCTTCTCGTACTGCACGGCGGTACGCAGGAAGCCCAGGAACGCCAGCAGGTTCGCCTCGCCGTCCAGGGAGGCGAAGCCCGCCGCCACGTCGAGGAAGGCGCCGAGCGTCTCGCGGCGGCGGGCGGCCAGCGCGTGCGGCGAGGCGGACAGTTCGACCTCCAGGCCGGTGACGGCGAGCACCCGGTGCAGGACGTCCATCAGCGGGTCGGCGAGCGCGCGCCGCAGGTCGCGGATCTCGGCGGCCAGCCGCGCGAAGCGGACCCGGGCCTCGTCCGAGAAGGGGAGGCGGTCCTCGAGGCCGTCGCCGTCCAGGAAGGTGTCCAGGGCGTCGGCCAGCGCGACGGTCTCGGCCGGGTCGACGCCCCAGGCGGCTGCTGCCAGCCGCTCGTCGGCGTCGCCCTCCTCCGCGTCGCCGCGGGCGACCAGCAGCCGGGCCTGCCGGCCGAGCAGCGCCAGGTCGCGGGGGCCGATCCGCCAGCGGGGACCGGTGAGCAGCCGGACCAGGGAGGCGTTCGCCGTCGGGTCCTGCAGCACCTCGCAGGTGGCGACGAGGTCGGCGATCTCGGGCAGGTGCAGCAGCCCGGACAGCCCGACGACCTCGACGGGCACCTCGCGGGCCACCAGCGCGGCCTGGATGGCGGCGAAGTCGGTCGCGGTGCGGCACAGCACGGCGATCTCGCCGGGCGGCGTCCCGGTGTGCACGAGGTGGGCGAGGGAGTCCGCGAGCCACTCCAGCTCCCGGCTGTGCGTCTCGAACAGGGCGCAGCGCACCAGCCCGTCGTGTTCGGCGCCGGGCGCGGGCCGCAGCGCCTCGACGCCCGCGTGCCGCTCGCGCAGCGGCGCGGCGAGGCCGTTGGCCAGCCGCAGCAGCCGGCCGCCGCTGCGGCGGTTCTCGCTCAGCGACAGCCGCCGGGCGGGCGTGCCGTCGGCGTGCGGGAAGTGCTCGGGGAAGTCGTCGAGGTTGGCGACGGAGGCGCCGCGCCAGCCGTAGATGGCCTGGCACGGGTCGCCGACGGCCGTCACCGCGTGCCCGGTGCCGGAGCCGAACAGGCCGGCGAGCAGGACGCGCTGGGCGACGGAGGTGTCCTGGTACTCGTCGAGGAGGACGACGCCGAACTCCTCGCGCAGCGCCCGGCCGACCTCCGGCACGTCGCGGGCGAGGGCGGCCGACAGGGCGATCTGGTCGCCGAAGTCGAGCAGGTCCCGGTCGTGTTTGCGGCGGCGGTACTCCTCGACGAGGCCGAGGAGCTCGGTGCGGGCCAGCGCGGCGCGCGGGATCTTGCGCAGCTCGGCGTTGCTGAGCCGGACCTGTTCCAGTTCGGCGAGCAGTTCCGTGTCGAAGGTCCGCAGCCGTTCGGGGGTCACGAGGTGCTCGGCGAGTTCGGCGTCGAGGGAGAGCAGGTCGCTCACGTGGGTGCTCAGCGAGCCGGTGAGGCCCTCGAGGGGGCCCTGGGCCGCGGCGAGCACCCGGGCGGCGAGCTGGTAGCGGGTGGCGTCGGCCAGCAGCCGGACGCCGGGTTCGATACCGAGGCGCAGCCCGTGTTCCTTCAGCAGCCGGCCGGCGAAGGCGTGGTAGGTGGAGATGCGGGGCTCGCCGACGACCTCCTCGTCCGCGGCCGGGTCCGGGTCGGTTGTGGTGACGCCGGCGCGGGCCAGGGCGGCGCGCACGCGTTCGGCGAGTTCGCCCGCCGCCTTGTTGGTGAACGTCAGCCCCAGCACCCGTTCGGGGGCGACCTGCCCGGTGCCCACCAGCCACACGACGCGGGCGGCCATGACCGTCGTCTTCCCGGACCCGGCGCCCGCCACGATCACCTGCGGGGCGGGCGGCGCGGTGATGCACGCCAACTGCTCCGGGGTGAACGGGATGCCGAGCAGCTCCTTGAGCTGCTCGGGGTCGGACAGTGGTGCGCCGGGCATGCCTCAGACGCTAACGGCGCGCACTGACAGCGCCGTCGACGGGCCGGTCATTCGACGACGTGCCGGCCCTCGGGCAGCGCGGAGCAGGAGCTGCGGAACGCGCAGGTTCCGCACTGCTTGCCGGGGCCGGGGGTGAACCGTTCGTCCAGGACGCGCCCGGCGGCCGTCGCGAGCAGCTCGCCGGCCCAGTCGCCCTCGAGTGCCTCCTGCCGCTGGACGGCCGGCAGCGTCTCGCCGCCGTCGCGCTGCGGGGCACCCAGGCGCAGATGGACGAGCTCGGCGCCTGCGGACTCCGGCCGCCGCCCGCCGAACAGGCCGTCGGCTGCGCCCTCGCGCACGGCGAGCTGGTAGACGGCCAGCTGGGCGTGGGTGGCCACCTCGTCCCCGGTGGGCTTGGCCTTGCCGGTCTTGAAGTCGACGACGTAGGCGCGGTCGTCCGCGTCGCCCTCGACCCGGTCCATCCGGCCGCGCACCCGTACGGCGTAGCCGCCGGCCTCCAGCGTGACGTCGAAGGGGTGTTCGCTGCCGACGGCCTTTCGCGAGCCCTCGCCGCGTTCCAGCACGTGCCAGCGCAGGAAGCGTTCGAGGGCGGCACGGGCGTTCTCCTTCTCCTGCCGGGACTTCCACGGCGCGTCGAAGGCGAGCCCGTCCCAGACCTTCTCCAGGCGTTCCGTCAGCGCGTCCAGGTCGGCGGGTGTGCTGCCGGAGGCCACCTCGTCGGCCAGCACGTGCAGCACGTTGCCGAAGCCCTGCGCGGGACCGGAGGGCTGCTCGGCGCGCACCTCACGGCCGAGGAACCACTGCAGCGAGCAGCCGCCCGCCAGCTGTTCCAGGGCGCTGCCGGACAGCGCGACGGGCCGGTCCGGGTCGCGGACCGGGGCCGGCGACCTGGTCGGCTCCGCCAGCCCCCACCAGCGCTGCGGGTGGGCGGCGGGCACCAGCGGGTATCCGTCGTCGTCGCGCAGCGCGGCCAGCCGGGCGAGCCGCCGGGCCGCCGCGTCGCGCAACTGGGGGGACGCCTCGGGGTCGACGGTGGTCGCCCGCAGTTCGGCGACGAGGGCGGCGACCGAGAGCGGGCGGCGGGGCCGGCCGTGCACGGTGCGCGGCTCGACGCCGAGCTCGGTGAGGAAGCGGGACGGCTGGTCGCCGTCCTCCCCTGCCGCCTGCACGGCGGTGACGACGAGCCGCTCGCGCGCCCGGGTGGCAGCCACGTAGAACAGCCGCCGCTCCTCGGCGAGCAGCGCACCCTGGGACCGCGGCGGCGCCAGGCCGTCCCGCCCGATCCGGTCGGCCTCCAGCAGCGAGCCGCGGCGGCGCAGGTCCGGCCACAGGCCCTCCTGCACGCCGGCGACGACGACCAGCCGCCACTGCAGGCCCTTGGACCGGTGGGCGGTCATCAGCCGGACGGCGTCGGTCTGCAGGGCGCGGCCGGCGACGGTGTCGGCGGCGATGTCCTGGGCGTCGATCTCCTCCAGGAAGTTCAGCGCGCCGCGCCCGCCGGTGCGCTCCTCGGCGCGGGCGGCGGCCGCGAACAGTGCGCACACGGCGTCCAGGTCGCGGTCGGCGTTGCGGCCGCCCGCGCCGCCGCGCTGCGCGGCGCGCTCCAGCCGGTCGGGCCACGGGGTGCCGTCCCACAGCTCCCACAGCGCCTCCTCGGCGGTGCCGCCGGCGGCGAGCCTGGCGCGGGCGGCGCGCAGCAGCAGGCCCAGGCGGCGGGCGCCGCGCGCCGAGGCCTCGTCGTGCACGACGAGGCGCTCCGGTTCGGCGAGCGCCTCGGCGAGCAGCACGTCGGACGGCCGGGGCACGGCCACCCCGGCGGCGCGTTCCTCCTCGCGCAGGGCGCGGCCCAGGCGGCGCAGGTCGGCGGCGTCCATGCCGCC
>DASSBO010000329.1:0-8556 GCA_035698655.1 Streptomyces sp. | reverse complement strand
CGTCCTGACCCTGCCAAACGTCGTCCCGAGCGCCTGATGGCGATGCAACACGACGCGCTCATCGTTGGGGCCGGCGGGGCCGGGCTGTGGGCCGCGGTCGAGCTGGCCAAGGCCGGCGTCGATGCGGCCGTCCTCACCAAGCTGTACCCGACCCGATCCCACACCGGCGCCGCCCAGGGCGGCGTGTGTGCCGCCCTCGGCAACCTCGAGGAGGACAACTGGGAGTGGCACACCTTCGACACGATCAAGGGCGGCGACTACCTGGTCGACCAGGACGCCGCCGAGATCCTGGCGCGCGAGGCGATCGAGACGGTCATCGAGCTCGAGCACATGGGCCTGCCGTTCAACCGGACGCCGGACGGCCGGATCGACCAGCGCCGCTTCGGCGGGCACACCCGCAACTACGGGGAGGGTCCCGTCCGGCGGTCGTGCTTCGCGGCCGACCGGACCGGCCACATGATCCTCCAGACGCTGTACCAGAACTGCGTCAAGGAGGGCGTGGAGTTCTACAACGAGTTCTACGTCCTGGACCTGCTCATGAACGAGGTCGACGGGGTCCGCAAGACCGCCGGCGTCGTCGCCTACGAGCTGGCCACCGGCGAGATCCACGTCTTCCAGGCGAAGGCCGTCATCTTCGCCTCGGGCGGCAACGGCAAGTACTTCAAGGTGACCTCCAACGCGCACACCCTCACCGGTGACGGGCAGGCGGCCGCGTTCCGCCGCGGGCTGCCGCTGGAGGACATGGAGTTCTTCCAGTTCCACCCGACCGGCATCTGGAAGATGGGCATCCTGCTCACGGAGGGCGCCCGCGGTGAGGGCGGCATCCTGCGCAACAAGGACGGCGAGCGCTTCATGGAGAAGTACGCGCCCGTCATGAAGGACCTGGCCTCGCGTGACGTGGTCTCGCGCGCGATCTACACCGAGATCCGCGAGGGCCGCGGCTGCGGCGCCGACAAGGACCACGTCTACCTGGACCTGACCCACCTGCCGCCGGAGCAGCTGGACGCCAAGCTGCCGGACATCACCGAGTTCGCGCGTACGTATCTGGGCATCGAGCCGTACACCGACCCGGTGCCGATCCAGCCGACCGCGCACTACGCGATGGGCGGCATCCCCACCAACGTCCGCGGCCAGGTGCTGTCCGACAACGACACCCCGGTGCCGGGCCTGTACGCGGCCGGCGAGGTCGCCTGCGTCTCCGTGCACGGCGCGAACCGGCTGGGCACCAACTCGCTGCTCGACATCAACGTCTTCGGCCGCCGGGCCGGCATCGCCGCGGCGGAGTACTCGGCGACCGCCGAGTTCGTCGAGCTGCCGGAGGACCCGACGCGGTTCGTCGAGGACGAGGTGGAGAACCTGCGGGACGCCACCGGCGACGAGCGGGTCGTGGACATCCGCAAGGCGCTGCAGAACACCATGGACAAGAACGTCATGGTCTTCCGCACGGAGCAGACGTTGAAGGAGGCCGTCGAGGAGATCGGCCAGCTGCGCAAGCGGTTCAAGAACATCAGCGTCCAGGACAAGGGCAAGCGGTTCAACACCGACCTGCTGGAGGCCCTCGAGCTGGGCAACCTGCTCGACCTGGCCGAGGTGACGGCGGTCTCCGCACTCGCCCGCAAGGAGTCCCGCGGCGGTCACTACCGCGAGGACTTCCCCAACCGCGACGACGTCAACTTCATGCGCCACACCATGGCGTACCGCGAGGTGGGCGACGACGGCAAGGAGTCGATCCGGCTGGACTACAAGCCGGTCGTGCAGACCCGCTACCAGCCGATGGAGCGTAAGTACTGATGAGCACAGCGACGCTGGACAAGAACGACGGCCCCGTCGACTCGGCGGAGAACAGCGCCTCGCACCAGATCAAGGTCACCTTCCGGATCCGCCGGTTCAACCCCGAGTTGGCGGCGGAGGCGTTCTGGCAGGACTTCGAGGTCGAGATGGACCCGAAGGACCGGGTGCTGGACGCCCTGCACAAGATCAAGTGGGAGCAGGACGGTTCGCTGACCTTCCGCCGCTCCTGCGCGCACGGCGTCTGCGGCTCGGACGCCATGCGGATCAACGGCCGGAACCGGCTGGCGTGCAAGACCCTGATCAAGGACCTGGGTCCGGAGAAGCCGATCAGCATCGAGGCGATAAAGGGCCTCACCGTGCTGAAGGACCTCGTGGTCGACATGGAGCCGTTCTTCCAGGCCTACCGGGACGTCATGCCGTTCCTGGTGGCCGGCGGGAACGAGCCGACGCGTGAGCGCTACCAGTCCGCGGAGGACCGGGAGCGGTTCGACGACACCACCAAGTGCATCCTGTGCGCCGCCTGCACGTCCTCGTGCCCGGTGTTCTGGAACGACGGCCAGTACTTCGGCCCGGCGGCGATCGTCAACGCGCACCGCTTCATCTTCGACTCGCGGGACGAGGCCGGTGAGCAGCGCCTGGAGATCCTCAACGAGAAGGACGGCGTCTGGCGCTGCCGGACGACGTTCAACTGCACGGACGCCTGCCCGCGCGGCATCGAGGTCACCAAGGCCATCGCAGAGGTCAAGCGTGCCCTGATCACGCGCCGCTTCTGAGCCCGCAGGGTTCCCACACGCATCAAGGCCCGCCCCCGGCCGGGGGTGGGCCTTGATGCGTGCGCGGCGGCCGTCAGTCCGCGGCACCCGTGCTGTCGGCGGGGCCGCGAAGCGTCACCGTCTTCTCGCCGAGGTAGGAGGTGTGCGAGGTGAGGGTGCGCGGGACGCGGAGGCCGGGCGCCTCCTGGTAGAGCGCGCGCAACTCGTCGAACCCGCCGTGCGAGGTGAGCTCCGCGGCCCGGTCCAGCAGGGCGAGCTGTTCGGGGGTGGGTTCGTCGGCATCGGCGATGCCCCAGCCGTCCCAGGGCAGCACCTCGTCCTTGTTGAGGGCCGCCAGGTCCCGCACCACGTTGGCCCGCACCATCCACAGGCCGGTCAGGCCCAGCACGCTGACGCCGAACGTGGCCGGGTCGGCGCTGCCCTCGCGGCAGGCACGCCAGGCGTCGCCGGCGACGAGGAAGCGGTCCCGCGGCACGTCGTAGGGGTCGAAGTCGGGGGTGTAGGCGTCGCTGATGCCCGCGTCCGGCACCATCTGCGGATCGACGAGCGTCCAGCCCCGTACCGGCGCCCAGTACTCGGTGACCCAGTGGTCGTCGTGGAAGCCCGGCGCGAAGTAGTCGGCGTAGCCGCAGCGGATGCGGGCCGGCGTGCCGGTGCGGCGCAGCAGCGTGCAGTGCAGCAGTGCGAAGTCCCGGCAGGTGCCCGCGAACCGGTTCTGCGGCGCGCGGGGCCGGGTCAGCGGCGCGTTGTCGAGCTCGGCGGCACGCAGCAGGATGTCCGCGATGTACCGGGTCTCCGCCTCCGCCCGGTACCGGGACTCGGACAGGGCGCAGCCGAAGCGCTCGGTCTCCTCACGGTGGATCAGCACGTGCCGCACCAGCCGGGCCAGCTCCGCCGGGTCGCTGTCGAGCCCGGTGAGCAGGCCGGTCTCACCCGGCTCTCCCGGGTCGCTGTGAATGCTCTGGGTCAGGTAGAAGTCGCGCTCCGTCGGCTGCATGGCCCACACCATGACGCATTTCCGAACAGATTTCCACGGGCGGAGGGCATATGCCCTGTGGTCTCGGCCACGTGCGGGCGCCGGGTGAGGCTGCGTCAGGCGTCGGGCGTCAGGCTTCGGTTGATGCGAGCGTGACGACCGTGATGTCGGACTCGGCGCCGACGCGGACCGGCGGGCCCCACGCGCCGGCGCCGCGGGTCACGTACAGCTGGGTGTCGCCGTAGCGTTCCAGGCCCGCCACGGTGGGGTTGGCGAGCGCCGCCAGGTACGGGCCGGGCCAGAGCTGGCCGCCGTGGGTGTGGCCGGACAGCTGCAGTCCGACGCCGTAGTCGACCGCCTTGTGGATCTGGACGGGCTGGTGCGCCATCAGGACGGACGCCCGCGAGGTGTCCCGGTCGCCCAGTGCCCGGGCGAAGTCCGGGCCGTGGCCCTCCTCGGTGCCGGCGAGGTCGTTGACACCTGCCAGGTCGAAGCCGGGCAGCTCGCGCCGGGCGTTCTGCAGCGGGTGGACGCCGAGGTCGCGCAGCTCGTCGATCCAGGCGGCGGCGTGGTTGCCGTAGTACTCGTGGTTGCCGGTCACGAAGTAGGAGCCGTGCCGGGAGCGGAGCCCGGTCAGCGGGTGCACGGCGGAGCCGAGCTGGTCGACCGTGCCGTCCACGAGGTCGCCGACGATGGCCACCAGGTCGGGCTGCGTCGCGTTGATCGCGTCGACGACCCGCCGGGTGAAGGACCTGCCCAGGATCGGGCCGAGGTGGACGTCGCTGACGACGGCTATCCGGTAGCCGTGCGCGCTGCGGGGCAGCTTGCGCAGCGGGATGGTGACGTGCTTCGTCGTCGGTCCGTCGAACACGCCGCGAGCCCCGGCGCCGACGGTCGCGACGCCGGCGGCCCCGGCCGCGCCGGCGACGACACGCGCGACGAAGACACGCCGCGAGGGAGTCGTGGGCGCAGCCCCGGCTTCGGTGGCGGCGGCAGGTGCCGTCTCGTCACCGGCGCCACCGGCTGCCGCCGGTGCACGCCGGGACAGCGCGCGGCGCAGCAGCGGGCGGACGGCCTCGCCGACCGCCAGTGCGAGCGTCAGGTAGAGCAGCAGGGCCAGCCACAGGAACCCGGGCCAGGCCAGCACCTGCTGGAGCGCCCAGGGCCCGTCCGCGCCGCGCACGGCCATGGTGCCGACCGTGCACAGCGGCAGCAGCACGATGAGCACCGTGCCGGTGCGCCGCCACCACCCGCCGGGCGCGGACACGTCACGCACCGTGCGGCGCCAGACGTACCAGTGGACGGCGACGAGCAGGGCGAGGACGACGAGAGCGGCCAGTACGGCGACGACGATCACACGGCGACCCTACTGACGCCGCAGGGCGCGGAGGCCGCGGAGTCCGATGACACCGATCGCGGTGCCGAGCAGGAAGGAGGTGACGGCCAGGGCCAGGTGGACCCAGAAGTAGGCGGTCGGGTCGCCGGCGTCGTCGAACGCGAGGCCGCTGCCGTCCTGCCACAGGTTCTTGACGAAGGTGATCCAGATCCACCACGACCACACGCCGAAGGCGAGCAGGAACCAGGAGAGGGGCCTGCTGAGCCGCAGACCGGATGGTGCAGACATGGACCCAAGTATGGCTATCGGGTTAATTGGTTCCCCTGGCGGGGCGACGGCGCCGCGTCTCCGCCCCCGCGCGGTCGGTTTCCACCGGGTGTGCATGTACGTTCATCTGCGTGCCGACGACCCGATGTGCTGCCCGCCGCCCGCGCCACGCCTCCGTGCGTGCCGCCGGGACGGCCGCTGTCCTGACGTCCTGTCTGCTGCTGCCCGCGGCCACCGCGGCGCACGCCGACGATCCTCAGCCCCCGGCGACCATGTCGACGGTCGGCGGCGACCTGCTGGGCGAGCCCGGCACCCAGGTCCGGCCGAGACCGGACGCCGACGCGCCCGCGCTGCCGGACGACGTGACGGCACGCGCCTGGATCGTGGCGGACGCGGAGTCCGGCGACGTCCTGGCCTCGCACAACGCGCACTGGCCGCTGGCCCCCGCATCCACCCTGAAGATGCTCTTCGCCGACGTGGTGCTGCCCAAGCTCGACAAGGACACCACGCACAAGGTGAAGCCGTCGGACCTGGAGGGCATGGGCGAGGGCAGCAGCAAAGTCGGCATCAAGGAGGACCTGACCTACACCGTCCACGACCTGTGGCTCGGCGTCTTCCTGCGGTCGGGGAACGACGCGGTGCACGTGCTGGCCGCGATGAACGGCGGCGTCGACAAGACGGTCAAGGAGATGAACGCCCGCGCCCAGGAGATGAACGCCCTGGACACGCACGTGGTCACCCCGGACGGCTACGACAAGCCCGGCCAGACCTCCTCCGCCTACGACCTGACGCTCTTCGCCCGTGAGGGCATGCAGAACCCGGACTTCCGCGAGTACGTCTCCACCGTGCGGGCCCAGTTCCCCGGCGAGTGGGAGAAGGACGACGACGGCAAGAAGAAGCGCAAGCATTTCGAGATCCAGAACACCAACCGGCTGCTGAGCGGCGACGTCGGTCTCGACCCGTACCCGGGGATCGCCGGGGTGAAGAACGGCTACACCTCCAACGCCGGCAACACCTTCACCGGGGTCGCCGAGCGGGACGGCCGGGTGCTGCTGGTGACGGTGATGCACCCCTCCAGCGGCGGGCTGGAGGTCTACCGGGAGGCCGCCTCGCTGCTCGACTGGGGCTTCAAGGCCGACGGCGCGGTGCAGCCGGTGGGCGAACTGGTGCCGCCGGACCACGCCGAGGCCGACCCGGCGGGCGGGACCGGCAAGGGCGCCTCGTCGGAGGGGAAGAACCCCGGAGGGGCGTCACACGCCTCGCTGGCGGGCGCAAGCCAGGCATCGGACGACTCCGGCGGCATGGGGACGGCGTTCGGCGTCACCGGCGGCGCCCTGGCGCTGCTGACGCTGATCGGGTTCGTGGTGCACCGCCGCTGGCCGCTGCAGGTGCCCACGGGACGTCGCCGGCGTCCCCGTAACTGACCCACTAGGCCGTCTCGCGGGTCTCCTCGTCCTGGACCTCGCCCCTGCCGGTCGCGGTCCAGGACGCGCAGAACAGCAGCAGCTTCGCCGTGAAGCTGATCCACAGCAGCAGCGCGACGGGCGTGCCGAAGGCGCCGTACATGCTCTTCGACGCCACTCCCTCGAGGTAGCCGCCCAGCAGCAGCTTCAGCAGTTCGAAGCCCACCGCGCCCATGAGGCACGCGGTGACCAGGGCGCGCCGGGGCGCGAGGACGCGTGGCAGCACCCGCAGCACGTACCACAGCAGCAGGAAGTCGACGACGATCGCCGCCGCGTACCCGGCGGCGGGCAGCAGGACCGTGCCCACGCCGCCCCGGTCGAGCCCGGTCCACTGGGCGAGCCGGCCGACGGCGTTCACGGCGAAGGCGGAGCCGGCCAGCGACACCAGACCGGCCACGCCCAGACCGACGAGCACGCCCAGGTCCTTCAGCTTGAGGAGCACCGGGTTGCCCGGGTCCTCCTCCAGGTCCCACATGACGCGCAGCGTCTCCCGCAGCGTGGTCGCCCAGCGGACGCCCGTGACGAGCAGGGCGGCGGCGGCACCGAGGGCGACCGCGCCGGCGTCCTGCGCGAACGCGTGCAGGTCGAGGTTGCCGGCGATGCCGGGGACCTGGTCGGTGATCGCGTCCTGGACGGTCTTCCTGGCGTCGGCGGGCAGCAGCATCGCGCTGACGGCCGCGCCGAGGGCGATCGTCGGGAACAGGACGAGGAAGCTGCGGTAGGTGATGGCCGAGGCCAGCCGCGTCCACTTGTGCCCGTCGAGGTGCCGGTAGACGTGCCACAGGCGGGTGGCGAAGAACCACCGGGCGGCCGGGCCGACGATCGGCCATCTGGTGAGCCGTTCCATTTACCCCGCTCGGCCGGTCACCGGGAGGCCGCGGGCGGGCGGCTCAGGCCCGCCTGCTGCGGAAAGGAGGCCATCGGGTGGAAGTCCGCGAAGCGGAACTCGCGCTGCCGGCGCCACACGCAGTCGGCCCCCTGCGTGGACAGGACGAAGCCGGTGGCCGTCCAGGACGCCTCGAAGTCGGCGAGCTCCGCGTGGGCGCGGTCCATGGCCTCCTCGGAGATGTCGTGCGCCACCGTCACGTGCGGGTGGTACGGGAACTGCAGCTCGCGGGCCAGCGGCCCCTCCGGGTCGCGGATCCGCTCCTGCAGCCAGGAGCAGGCGGAGGTGCCTTCGACGACCTGGACGAAGACGACCGGGGACAGCGGACGGAAGGTGTCCGTGCCGGACAGTCTGACCCGGAAGCACCGGCCGCGGGCCGCGACCCGCGCGAGGTGCTCCTCGACGGCCGGCAGTGCGGCGACGTCGGTCTCCCGGGGCGGCAGCAGGGTGACGTGGGTGGGGATGCCGTGAGCGGCGGGGTCGCCGAAACCGGCCCGGCGCCGCTGCAGCAGGCTGCCGTACGGCTCCGGGACCGCGAGTGAAACGCCGAGCGTGACGGTCCCCACTCGATGACTCCCTTCTTCGTCACCCGGCCGGGCTGTGCGCCCCGCCGGTCAGTGCTTGGCCGGCAGAAACCCCACCTTGTCGTAGGCCTGGGCGAGGGTCTCCGCGGCGACGGTCCGTGCCTTCTGAGCGCCCTCGGCCAGGATCGAGTCCAGCGTCTCCGGGTCGTCCAGGTATTCCCTGGCCCGGGTGCGGAACGGCGTCACCCAGTCGGCGACGACCTCGGCGAGGTCCGTCTTGAGCGCACCGTAGCCCTTGCCCTCGTAACTCTGCTCCAGTTCCGGGATACGGGTACCGGTGAGGGTGGAGTAGATGCGCAGGAGATTGCTCACACCCGGCTTCGCGACCTCGTCGTACCGGACCTCGGTCCCGGTGTCGGTGACGGCGCTCTTGATCTTCTTCGCGGAGACCTTCGGCTCGTCCATCAGGTTGACCAGGCCCTTGGGCGAGGCGGCCGACTTGCTCATCTTGACCGACGGGTCCTGGAGATCGAAGATCTT
>DASSBO010000328.1:0-5734 GCA_035698655.1 Streptomyces sp. | reverse complement strand
CGCACGCACCTGACACCGCCCCGCCCGCCCTGCGGGCGGACGACGCTACTGTGCCGGCGCCCCCTGCTCGCTGCCGAGTACACCGCTGTGCACGGTCAGAAGATCGAGAACCCGCCCAGCAGGTCGTCGAGCAGGTCGCCGACGTAGCTGAGCACGTTGTTTGCGATCTGCAGACCGTCGTACTCCTGGTCGGACAGCGTGCCCCACCCGTGCGTGTGCGAGTGGTAGGTGATCCAGTGGACGTCGGAGAGGGACGACGCGTCGGCGACTCCCGTGGTCAGGAACCCGGCGACGGTGAGACCGGTGACCAGGACGGCGATGCGACGGAGCATGGCTTCTCCTCGTGGGTTGCTGCTACTTGGCCCCGACTTTCCGGCACATAGCACACAAAAGGACATCCGACAGTCCGATGAGACCTCGAAAGGACCAGTAGCATCACCGGATCGCCCTAACGATCCGTCCGGTCCGGGACGTTCTTCGCTCGGCTGGCCGGTTCCGGCTGGCATCGCGGATCCGGCGGACCGACAATCCCACCGGCCGCGGCGCCGAACGTCCCGCCTACGCCCACTTGTCGTGAGCACAACCTGTCTGGTCCAGTGTCCTGGGCAGCCCCGACGGGGCGCGGAGCGGGAGGACGCCATGGGCATCGAGCGCTACGGCTACCGGCAGGAACTCAGCCGGTCACTCGGCTTCACCGACCTGCTGGTCTACGGCCTGGTCTTCATGGTGCCCATCGCCCCGTTCGGCATCTTCGGCGGCGTGTTCGCCGGCTCCGGCGGCATGGTCGCCCTCACCTACGTCATCGGCATGGTCGCGATGATGTTCACCGCGCTGTCCTACTCGGAGATGTCGCGCGCCTTCCCGATGGCCGGTTCGGTCTACACCTACGCCGGGCGCGGCATCGGAGCACCGGTCGGCTTCCTGTGCGGCTGGATGATCCTGCTCGACTACGTCCTCGTCCCCGGCCTGCTCTACCTGATCGCGAGCATCGCCATGCACTCGCTGGTCGCCGCCGTGCCGGTGTGGCTGTGGCTGGCCGGCTTCGTCGTGCTCAACACGGTCGTCAACTACCTGGGCATCGAGATGACCGCCCGCGTCAACAAGGTGATGCTCACCGGCGAACTCCTCGTGCTGGCCGTCTTCCTCGCAGTGGGCGTCTGGGCGCTGGCCGACGGGCGGGGCCGCGGCTTCGACATGACGCCGCTGTTCAACGGCGACACCTTCTCCTGGGGCCTGGTCTTCGGCGCGGTCTCCATCGCCGTGCTCAGCTTCCTCGGCTTCGACGGCATCTCCATGCTCGCCGAGGAGAACAAGGACTCCGCCCGGGCGCTCGGCCGCTCGATGGTGGCGGCGCTGCTGCTCGCAGGAGCGCTGTTCGTCGCCCAGACCTGGGTCGCCGCACTGCTGGTGCCCGACCCCGACCGGCTCATCAGCGAAGGCGACCCCGGCGGCACCGCCTTCTACGACGCCGCCCGCACCGCCGCCGGCGGCTGGCTCGCCACGCTGACGGCCGCCGCGACCGCCATCGCCTGGGGCTTCGCCAACTCCCTGGTCGCCCAGGCCGCGACCTCCCGGCTGCTGTTCGCTGGGGTCTCCCCGCGCGCCCCGCGCGCAGGGGACGGCAAGGGACCGGCAGCTGCCGCGCTTCCTGGCGAAGGTGCACCCCACCCGTCGTGTCCCGGTCAACGCCACCCTGCTCAGCGCGGTCGTCTCCCTCGCTCTGGGCCTGTACATGCAGTCACGCGACGACGGCGTCACGCTGCTGAGCACCCTGGTCAACTTCGGCGCCATGACGTCGTTCCTCGTACTGCACGTCTCCGTCGTGGTGCACCACCTGGTGCGCCGGCGCAGCCGCGACTACTGGCGGCACCTGATCGCCCCCGCGATCGGTTTCGCCATCCTGGCGTTCGTCGTCGTGAACGCGGACATCGCCGCCCAGCGCCTCGGCTTCGTCTGGCTCGCGATCGGCGTCGTGCTGCTGACCGGCCTGGCGGCCGGCGGCCGCCGCCCCCGGCTGTCCGGCGTCGCGGAAGCGGACACCCCGACCCACGGCCCGACGCCGCCGACGGCCGAGGAGCCCTCCGAGAGGGCCTAGGCGGACCTGCCTAGGCGGGCAGGCCGAGCTGGGAGTCGTGGGCGCGCGTGATCGCTTCCTTGTCGCCATCCAGCTCGACGCGGGACGCGTCCTGGCGGCCGAAGGCGTACAGCAGCAGTTCCGCCGGTTCGCCCGTGACGGTGACCACCGGGGCGCCCTTGCGGGCCACCACCGTCTGTCCGTCCGGCCGGCGCAGCACCAGACCCACCGGGCAGCGCCGGCACAGCACGCGCGCCATCCGCTCCAGGCGCTTCCACAGCACGTCGCCGAAGACGGGATCGATCTGCCGCGGCGTCCAGTCCGGCTGCGCGCGGCGGACGTCCTCGGAGTGCACGTAGAACTCGACGGTGTTGGCCGCCTCGTCGAGCTGCTTGAGGGCGAACGGCGACATCCGCGGCGGGCCGGTGCGGATGAGCTGGATCAGCTCCTCGTACGGCATCGCGGCGAACTCCGCACGCACCCGCTCGTAGCGGCTGGCCAGCGCCTTGATGAACCGGCCGCCCGCTGCGTCGGCGCGGCGCTCGCGCAGCACGACGTGGACCGCGAGGTCCCGGGTCACCCAGCCCTCGCACAGCGTCGCCGCCTCCGGCCCGGAGCTCTCCAAGAGATCGGCGAGGAGCAGACGTTCACGCTTGGCATGCGTTGACATGAGGTCAGCCTACGCCGACCGGTCCCGCACGGGCCGGGAGCGGCGCGCTCGTTTCCGCCCCCGCGTGTCCCGGCGTTTCCGGGCCTCTGCCGGGCACGGCAGAATGGACCCATGACCGGCGCCTCCTCCCTCGACCCCGCCCTCGCGTCCCGCCTGAAGCGGAACGCCGACGGCCTCGTCGCCGCCGTCGCCCAGCAGTACGACACCGGTGAGGTGCTGATGCTCGGCTGGATGGACGACGAGGCCCTGCACCGCACCCTGACCACCGGCCGCTGCACCTACTGGTCCCGCAGCAGGCAGGAGTACTGGGTCAAGGGCGACACCTCCGGCCACGTGCAGCACGTCAAGGAGGTGGCCCTCGACTGCGACGGCGACACCGTCCTCGTCAAGGTCGACCAGACCGGCGCCGCGTGCCACACCGGCGACCGCACCTGCTTCGACGCCGGGCGGATCCCGCTCGGCCCCGCCGCCGGACAGTAAGGTCACGCTCCATGACGACTGAGGACCTCGAGACCTTCCGCACGCTCGCGAAGGACCGCCGGGTCATCCCGGTCACCCGGCGCCTGCTCGCGGACGGCGACACTCCCATCGGCCTGTACCGCAAGCTGGCCGCCGAACGCCCCGGCACCTTCCTGCTGGAGTCCGCGGAGAACGGCCGCACCTGGTCGCGGTACTCCTTCGTCGGCGTGCGCTGCTCGGCCACCCTGACCGCCCGCGACGGTCAGGCGCACTGGCTGGGGCAGCCGCCGGTCGGCGTCCCCGTCTCCGGCGACCCGCTGCAGGCCCTGCGGGCGACCGTCGAGGCGCTGCACACCCCCCGCGACCTGCACCAGGCCGGCGACCTGCCCCCGTTCACCGGAGGCATGGTCGGCTACCTGGGCTACGACATCGTCCGCCGGCTGGAGCGGATCGGCGAGCGCACCCGCGACGACCTGCACATCCCCGAGCTGACCATGCTGCTCGCCTCGGACCTGGCCGTCCTGGACCACCGCGACGGCACCGTCCTGCTCATCGCCAACGCCATCAACCACAACGACCTGGACACCGGCGTCGACGAGGCCTACCACGACGCCGTCGCCCGGCTCGACGCCATGGCCGCCGACCTCACCCGCCCGGCGCCCGCCTCCGCGTCCCCGCTGCCGCCCTCCGAACTGCCCGAGGCCACCGACCGCTGGGGCGGCCCGGCGTTCCGGGCCGCCGTCGAGGACGTCAAGGAACGCATCCGGGCCGGCGAGGCCTTCCAGGTCGTGCCCTCGCAGCGGTTCGAGACGCCGTGCGCGGCGCCCGCCCTGGACGTCTACCGGGCCCTGCGCGCCACCAACCCCAGCCCCTACATGTACCTGTTCCGCTTCGCCGGGCCCGACGGCGGCGCCGAAGGGGGCTTCGACGTCGTCGGCTCCAGCCCCGAGGCGCTGGTGAAGGTGGAGGAGGGCCGTGCGCTGCTGCACCCCATCGCCGGCACCCGGCCGCGCGGCGCCACCCCCCAGCAGGACGCCGCCCTGGCCGACGAGCTGCTCGCCGACCCCAAGGAACGCGCCGAGCACCTGATGCTCGTCGACCTGGGCCGCAACGACCTGGGGCGGGTGTGCGATCCGGGCAGCGTCGAGGTCGTCGACTTCATGTCCATCGAGCGGTACAGCCACGTGATGCACATCGTCTCCACCGTGACGGGGCAGCTCGCCGGTGACCGCACCGCCTTCGACGCCCTGACCGCCTGCTCCCCCGCCGGCACGTTGTCCGGCGCGCCCAAGCCGCGCGCCCTGCAGATCATCGAGGAGCTGGAGCCGACCCGGCGCGGCGTCTACGGCGGCTGCGTCGGCTATCTCGACTTCGCCGGCGACGCGGACACCGCCATCGCGATCCGCACCGCGCTGCTGCGTGACGGCACCGCGTACGTGCAGGCGGGCGCGGGCATCGTCGCCGACTCCGACCCGGTCTCGGAGGACACCGAGTGCCGCAACAAGGCCGCCGCGGTGCTGAGGGCGGTCCGGAGCGCCGAGCGGCTCGGCGGTAGCGTGGGGGCGTGAGTTCCGAACCCCCCTCCGGCGCGCCCGACGCGCCGCGCGCCCCCCGTCGCGCCCTGGCGCTCGCGCTGGTCTCCGGTGCGGTCGGCGCGGCCCTGGCGCTGGTCTCGGCGGGCCAGATCTGGAGCCGGAGCACCGCGCCGTTCGCCGGCAAGTCGCTGCCCGTGGCCGCGAGCGGCGGCGACGTCACCGGGCTGCCCAGCGCGCTGGCGCTGGTGGGCCTCGCTGCGCTCGTCGCCGTCTTCGCGGTGCGCCGTGCCGCACGCGTCGTCGTCGCCGTCCTGCTGACGCTCTGCGGCGTCGGCACCGTGGCCGGCGCACTGCTGGGCACCCAGGACACCGGCGCGCTGCAGGACGCCGCCGCGCAGACCAGCGGGCTGACCGACAGCGGCATCGGCGCCGTCTCCGTGACCGCCTGGCCCTACGTCTCGGCGCTGGGCGGCGTCCTGCTGCTGGTCGCCGGGGTGCTGGCGGTGTGGTTCGGGGCCCGCTGGCCCTCGATGGCCTCCGGCAGCCGCTACGAACGTCCCACCCGGGCCGCCCGGCGCCCCGCACGGCCGCTGGACCCCGACCGGCCCGAGGACCTGTGGCAGGCCCTGGACCGCGGCGAGGACCCCACTGGAGGGACCCCCTGAGACCGCGCCTCACGCGCTCGGGGAGAATGGCCCGGGCGGGCCGTGCCCGAGAACCCGATGTTTCAGCAACGAGGAGCAGTCAATGGCAGACCACGGACACACCCCGGCAGCCTGGACCGGCGTCATCATCGCCTTCATCGGGTTCTGCGTGGCCGGTGCCTTCATGGTCATGGCGAATGTGATCGGGTTCTGGGTCGGCATGGGCATCATCGCCATCGGCGGCCTCGTCGGCTGGGGCATGAAGATGGCCGGCATGGGCCAGAAGCAGTCCGCCTCGGACCTGCGCGCCTAGCTGATGACCGTCCGGCGGCGCAGTCCCGGACACCGGCCC